>JBKJMP010000029.1:0-2669 GCA_046596395.1 Gemmatimonadaceae bacterium | reverse complement strand
GAAGGTAGGCATTCATGCCCGGAGTATGACTCCCAGCAGGAGGAATTGGTAGGCCGGCAGGCGGAACGCGGATCGTGACGCGTGCGGCGTACGGCGGACGGGTGCGCGCGGAAGCGTCTACGGACCGATGTTGTTCAGCCGCGCCAGCGGGACTTCTTCCCGCGAGCGTCGATGTGGAGGTACCCACCCGACATCCCCCTGCCCGCGTAGATGCCCAGACCACCCACGAGATCCGGGTGACGGTCTTCGACGCGCTCCACGGCGAGCATCACCATCATCTCGTCGGTCATGGTGATGCGGCCGTCGAAATCCGCGTCCACGGCGACGTCGGCTGCGTCGCCGTACTGGTGCCGGCTGTCGCGCGCGGCGCGAGGAACGCGCGCATTGTGCGACGGTGAGCGGAAGCCGGAGTGGACGTCCACGTTCAGGTCGGTACGGACGCTACCACCGAGATCGGCGAACACGAGCTCGAGCTTGTCGAGCAGGCGAGGATTGAGCGCCACGTACTTCGGCCAGACGTCGCCCTGATCGTCATGCGTCACGAAATCGGCGAGCGTCAGGTGCTTGGTAACCTGGAGGTCGAGATTTTCGGGCCGCACCTCGACGAACCCGTCCGGGCGATCATTCGACCCGCGGACGAAGCGCTCGGACAGGTAGGTCCCGATGCGATACCCGTTCAGTTGCCCCGCGACCTTCTGATGGAACGGTACCATGACGGCGAGCGCGGGTTCGGGCAGCACCTCCACAGTGCTGCCGTGCACGAGCGACATCCGATAGATGCCGGGGCGCTGAGGTGCCGTCGGCGGCTCCGCCGTCAGCGGCAGCACGGGATCGGTGGACACCGAGTCCCCGTCGCGAATCCAGCGATACCCGATCGCATCCGTCGTCCCGGTGACGTCGATCGGGAACTCGACCCGCTGCCCGGGGAGCGCGAACCGCAGCCTTACGTTGCCGCTCCGGCCGAATGCATCGGCGGAAGCAGTGACGAGGGCCGCTGGTGCCTCGCGTGAGCCCGATATCGCGGCAGTGAGCCGCGCGAAGGGCGCCGTAGGCATCGAGTCCGAGGGACGCATGAAGGTCACGACGGCAATCGTCGCGACACAGAACATCAGAGCTGCGCCAATGGTGCCGAGGGCGCCACGGGGCTGGGGATGGCCGCCGTCGTTCACTGTGCAGTCTGCAAAGTCGCAGCGCGGCCCACGCGTGGGTCGCGCATGAAGTCGTTCAACATGAAAACAGATTCTCCGGGAACGATCGAGCGCCGCCCTTGGGCTGTGCGGCAGGGAGACAGGGTCTCCGAGGCGCGAACTCGCGCTCGTTCAGTCGCAGGTAAAGATAGTCGATACCGAGACGATCAGGAACCCGCGTTACAGCATGAATTCGTTCCCTGATCGTTCGGTTAGTATATCGCGGAAGATTTTGTCACTGTTGAGCTTACGGATTACGCCAAAGCCACCAGTGCGAGTCACCAGTTCTCCGTCAGACGATCATTACTGGCAATTCTTCAATAGATGAAGACAGGAGTTCCAACCTCGACCATGCCGAACAGCTTCTCGATATCGGCGTTTCGCAGACGGATGCACCCATGGCTCACCGACCGGCCGATGGTCTCGGGTTTGTTCGTCCCGTGGAGCGCATAGCCGTCGCCGAGCACGAGCCGATGCGTGCCCAGGACGCCCTTGTACTTGCGTTGTTCGGAGCCGAACGGGGGAATCACGATATTGCCGCCCGCGACGATCTCCCTCCCTTCCTCACCGGCACCCGCTGGAACCATGCGGCCATCTGGATACTTTCGCACGACGTCGGTGCCCACGACCGTGACTTCGCTGCCGTCGCTGGCAGGAATGCTCTGCCCGCGGGCGAGGCGGACAATTCCGAGCCCACGCTTGCGCGCCTGTTCGATGAAGTGCCAATCGGGGGGAACCCAGGCGGGATCCGTTTCCTTCGCCTGCACGGTCAATCGGCCACGCGGGGTCTCGAACTTCCAGCCGCCCCCGGGTCCGTCGAGCGTCTTGCCGCTACCGGTGGCAACCTCGGTGGTGAAGAGCACGCTATCGCCGCGCTTGTACCACACGCGGTGATCTTCGATACTGACGACGATATAGGACTTGTTGCTCGTGACGGGATCGGCCGTTGAGCTCACCATCGCAACGCTGTCCTCGAGGGCGCCGCTGCTCTTTCGCACGGCATTGAGCAACTCGAGGTTGTCGTTATAGACCATTCGGCTCACGTCGCGCTCGTGCCGAACGAGTGCCGTCCTCGCGAACAGCGCTGAACTCGCCACCATCAACAGGAGCACTCCGCCGATGAGGCCCCAGGCCAGCGCTCCCCCACTTCGAAAGAATTTCATTGTGCCCTGCCTCCAGGGAATCGCTAGTAGAAGTACACTGCTACACCGGGGCGCAGATTCGGTGCGATTGCCTTGAGGTCAGACGCACGCACACGAATGGCACCGGGCAGGACATAGGACGAATCGTTCAGCGGACCGACGCTCGGCATCGAGTAGAGCACCGTTCCGCCGTCGAGCAGAATCGCCGCGGGACCCAGCGCGCCCTTGATGCGCGTCTCGCCAGCGGGAATGCCACGGTCGCCATAGACCCACGCCGGCAACTCCGACACGTCGTTCTCGGTCATCAGCCGCTGTACCGTTCGCTTGCCGCGCGGCGCGG
>JBKJMP010000659.1:0-3665 GCA_046596395.1 Gemmatimonadaceae bacterium | reverse complement strand
GCCGTAGCGCGAAAGGACGCATCATCGCCCAGCTGCGCCTTCTGCATCCATCGTTCGAGCGTCGGCTCGCGCCAGCCGACGTGAACTCCCTCGCCGGCGCTCGAACGATGGATGCAGGAGACGCAGCTGGGCGATGATGCGTCCTTTCGCGCTACGGCGCAGCACGTCCATTGCCGCTTCGACTTCGGGTAGTTCTGGCACGAGTGTCTCGATCGCGGGCGGTGAGGCGAGATGGAGTAGCGGGTAATGTGCGGCGTGGGCGGTCCACGGGCGACGCTGACTTTGGCGGGCGTCGTAAACAGGCACATAAACATCTGACATAAAGTTATCTGCGGCAGGGACTTGCGTGATTGCGTGAAAGTTCTAGCTTAGACGCCACCTCAGCCCGGGTTCTGAATGGCCCATCGGCCGTCGCGATCGCTCAAGTACGAGTACGAGCAGTATGTCGAGCGTGAAACCGAGAATTACAAGGAGTCGGTGCCGCGCAGCGTGCTCCTCTCCATTGGCGACGCCGCAGTCCGCGCACTTGCCGGCCAACAGCAGTTCGCGCTGACCGAGCTGCTGCTCTGGGCTGAAGTGGACAGGATCATCTTCAAGCGGCTGCGGCTATCGAGCTACGCCACCTGGCGGAAGCACCGCATCAAGCTGCTCGCTGAGTTGCGCCGACCCGAGCACTGGGGGCTGAGCCGAGATGATCTCGTAGTGCAGGCGGCGAATGCGGCCGTGGTGGAGTCTCGCGTCCTTGTAGCGGGCGCGCAAATGGAGACGCCCGCACTCTTTCTGGCGGCGAATGGATTCGACGTGACGGCATGTGCCGAACCGGATGCGGTACAGCGCGTGCTCGATGCTGCGGAGGTGGCGGGGCTTGGCGAGCGGGTTCACGCGAGCGCGTCGGCGCTCGAGTCGTTCACCCCGGATGGGCCGCTCAACGCCGTGATCTATACGCCGGCCGCGTTCAGCGGACTCAGCGCGGCGGAGCGCTCGCGCGTGATCGAGGTGCTCCAGAGTGCGACGGCGGACGGTGGTGTGCATCTCGTGCAGACGATCGCGGCGGGCAAGCGCACGGCCGTGTCGATCGAGGAGCTCCGCCGCCGGTACCGGGATTGGGACGTGACCTTGGACGAAGGCGCGCCGAATAGTTTCCTCGCACGAAAGGGAATTGCGTAGCAAAAGGACACACAATGTTCGGCTGGCGTCGTATCAATGAGACACGGGGCGTCGGTGTCTAGCGAGCGTAATTTTAGTTAAGGCGTTGCCACACAATATCTTAGGAGATCGTGTCTCTGTGGCACCCAAGCTGCTTTGAGGGAGATTGCCCCCCGACCGTTCCGGGGGGTTTTGTTTTCCCTCCAGTTCCTTCTATAATATGCCGCACGACGCCTTGTCCCTGTCCGACGAGCCGATGGGCATCGTCATCTCCCGTGGGTGGGAGCCCGTCACCACGCCGCGCTTCACGGCGTACGTTTGGGCGCCAGCGCCCATCGAGGATCTCGAGCCGGAGGCGTAGGGCACCATACTCCAAAAGCTCTCCCAGCGCCGCGGATTTCCGCGGCGTGTCGTTTTTCGATGGGCTCGGTATGCGGCTTGCCCCCTTGTGCGTCCGTGCAACGACCTGATGAGTGGGACACCGAGCGGGCGGAGCTTCTTGGCAGGACGATCTCCGATCTCGGATTGTCGATTCGGGGAACCCGGGTGGAGGCACTCGCGACGCGGCTGCACGAGGAGCTTGCCGATCGCGGAATTGCGATCCGACCGACGATCTATCTCAGTGATCAATGGGGATGTCCCGACGGGACGCCGCTGATCGGTGTTCCCTTCTATCTCGCCGACGATCGTCTCGAGCGGATCGAGGCGGAGCACGCGGGATCGATCGAGAGTGACGACGAGGCGATGCGGTACCTGCGGCACGAGGCAGGACACGCGATCAACTATGCGTTTCGACTGCACGAGCGCGACGACTTCGGCTCGGTGTTCGGGGACTACGCTCGACCATACCGCGAGCACTACGCTGCCGATCCGCTCACACGCGCGTACGTGAAGCACATTCTTGGATGGTACGCGCAGAAGCATCCAGACGAAGATTTTGCCGAGACGTTTGCGGTGTGGCTCACGCCCGCGCTCGACTGGCGAACGGAGTACGCTGATTGGTCCGCGCTCGCAAAGCTCGAGTGGGTTGATGCGACGATGCGGGAGATCGCGGGAGAGGTTCCGGACATCCCGGAGGTGACCGACGACGACCTTCCCGTCGGTGCGATGCACTGGACACTCGCCGAACACTACGACGAGGACGAGCGGCTCGAACTCGACGATGCGCGACAGTTCGACGGCGACTTGCGGCGCATTTTCGCGACGGCAGCCGTGGCGCCGTCGGGTGAGGGCGCGAGCGAGTACCTGGCGCGGCACGAAGGAGAGCTCGTCGCACGCATCGCGTACTGGGCGGGGGTCGGGCCAGCGGCGGTGCGGTCGCTGCTGCGTCCATTGCGTGACCGCGCGGGGCGGCTCGAGCTGCGCGTCGCGGGATTCGAGGCCACGACGCTGATCGAGCTCACGGCATTCGGCACGGCAGTGCTCCTGCACTGGCGATACACTCGCGCCCTCGAGGCGCTTCCTCACACACCGGACCAATGAAGGTTGTCATCCTGCACGGAGCCGACGCGCTCGAACCGCCGGAAGATCCGGTGCTGTCGCAGATCGAGTCCGCGTTGCGGGCCCTGGGGCACGACGCGTCACGCATCGCCGTGGCGAGCGAGATCGAGCCGGTCATCGCCGCGCTGCGAGCGACGGAGCCCGCGATCGTCTTCAACCTCACGGAGTCGTTCGACGGCAAGAGCGCGCTCGACTCCAACCTCGCTGCCTTGCTGAACCTGATGGGGCTTCGCTACACGGGCTCGAGTCCGGCCGGCTTGATGATGTCGGGCGACAAGGGCCTGACGAAGAAGGTGCTCAGCTTCCACAAGATTCTCACACCGCAGTTCGCGACCGTATTTCGTGGCGCGCTCGATCACGTGGGCGACCTGAAGTTCCCGCTCATCGTGAAGCCGCCGCAGGAGGACGCGTCACTCGGCATCACTTCCAAGAGCGTGGTCCGCGACATCCGCGAACTGCTCGGCACGATGGATTCGCTGCAGCGCGAGTTTCAGTCGGCCGTGCTGGTGGAGGAGTTCATCGAGGGGCGGGAGTTCTACGTGGGCGTGCTGGGGAACGTGGCGCCGCTCGCGCTACCGGTGATCGAGCTCGACTTCAGCGCGTTCCCGGTGGATCGTCCGAAGGTGGCGAGCTGGGAGGCGAAGTGGGGTGAGGGTGGGACTGGCGGCGAGGGTGAGACTGGCGAGGAGTTCGCGGGAACGAAGTCCGTCTTTCCGACGGACGTGCCTCCGGAGTTGCTCGAACGGATGCAGGGGGTGGCCGTCGAGGCGTTCAATGCGCTGCGCCTGCGCGACTATGGGCGGGTGGACCTGCGCGTCACGCCGGACGAGCAGATCTTCGTGATCGAGGTGAATCCGAATTGTTATCTCGAACGGTCGTCGGAATTCTGTCGCGAGGCTGCGGAGGGTGGCATCGAGTACGATGCGCTGATCGCGCGGATCGTGGAGCTCGCGCAGGGTCGGTATACGCGGTAACTGCGGGGAGTGCCGATGGTGCTGGATGACGGCGATACGAAAGAA
>JBKJMP010000442.1:0-4980 GCA_046596395.1 Gemmatimonadaceae bacterium | reverse complement strand
GCGCGCGACTTCTGTCGCGAGGCGCCCGAGGACCATGCCCTCGGCGTCGGCGACAAACCAGTCCTGCTGGATGTCGTCAGGCGTTGCCGTGTACGATTTGAACATCGACCTGATCTGAGTACGTAGGTACTGCGCCTCACTGGTGCGTAATGCAACCCGGGTTTTGGCCGCCACTCAAGGCGTTTTTGGACAGACTCACAAGATAGACGGGGTCCTAAGCGTAGTCAACGCTGCGGGTTGGCTCAGGCAGCACAACTTGGCGAAGACAAAACGGGGAGCCCGCCAGCCGGCAGAGCTCCCCATCTTTCACGCGATGAAGCTGAACAACGGTTATGCGTTGCGCTTCCGTCGTGCGACGCCAATGACCCCAATCAAGCCAGTCGCGAGCAGGACGATGCTCGCCGGCTCCGGTGTGGCGACCACAGCATTGACGTCGATCACGATCCGCTCTGCACCACCACCCGGCAGGCTCTCCATGTTGACCCACAGGTTGTTGGCGTCATAGCTGAGTCGCGAGGCCGTGAATCCGGTCATGGTCGTTGCGGCATTCAGACTCGCCGACGTGATATCGGCCAGAAAGCCATTCGGGTCATACAGCCGAACGCCGTTGAACGCGGCCGGCGTAAAGCCGCATGTGCCGCCGCAGAGAAACGCGATCACCACCTGGTTGGCGGAGACATCCGCAGTCACCAGGCCAAAGAAGGTGAACTCGGTACCAGCTCCAACCGCGGCCGTGCCCCGATCTTCGTACAGAGATCCGGCAGTCGGAAAGTAATACTGACCGCCGATCGTCTGTCCGCCCCACTGCGCTTGCGCTGCCTGTGGCGCCGCGAACATGGCTGCCGCCAACAGGACCTTTGTTAGTGCACGTGCTGAAATCATTCAGTACTCCTCGATTGGAACGTGAAGGCGACTCTTTCCAGCAGGCAATTGGGCAGACGACATGCCACTGGATAAGGTCGGCTCGCGCGCAAGCGCGCTTAGTCGTATGCGCTTACCTCGCAAGGCTTTGGGGCTGTCATGAACCAAACGAGTGAAACTCGGCGGCTGGACGACGTTGGTGGATTCCTGCCACATGATGTGGCTGCATGACCACAGTAGCCTCGCGTACCCGGTGCGCGCGACAATTGGTCGCCCTGATGCAGCCCAGCGCATACATTAAAGCGTGACCGAACAAAGGCCGATGTCTGACCGTCGCATCCTTCTCATCGACGCCGACGCGTTCTTCGTTGCCGTTGCACGCTGGGTCGATCCTGACGGCGCGGGCAAGGCACCCTACCTCCTCGTCGGCGGAACAGCCGAGGGGCGCGGAATCGTCTGCTCCGCCTCGTACGAGGCACGGACGTTTGGTGTACGCTCCGCAATGCCGATGTCGCGCGCGCTGCGCCTATGCCCCCAGGCGATGTGCGTACCCGTGCCCGGCAAGGCCTGTCGGATCAAGCACAGGGAAATCCGGGCCGTCCTCGACAAATACGCTCCCATTGTCCAGGCGGCAAGCATCGACGAGTGGTACTGCAACCTCGACGACACGGACGCCATCTATCCGGGCGCGTCCTTGCGCGCAATCGCCCATCGCATCCGCAGCGCGGTGATCGCCGAAACGCAGCTCACTGTCTCGATCGGCGGTGGAACGTCGAAGCTGATCGCCAAGCTGGCGGCGGAGCGCGCCAAGCCGCGCCCCGAGAACAGTGCCGACGGGGTGAAGATCATCGCGGCCGGCGACGAGCTCGAGTTCATGCGCCAGCTCATGCTCGCCGACATTCCCGGCATCGGCCCGAAGACGACGCTGCGGCTCGCCGAGCGCGGGTTGCGCTCGGTGGAGGACGTCTTGGCCCTCGACGCGGCGGCCCTCGCGCGAATGCTCGGTTCGAGGGACGCCCCGTGGCTGGCCGCGCGCGTGCGTGGGGTGAGCGAGAGCGAGGTATCAGAGCGCGACGGTGCAAAGAGTATCAGCCGCGACGATACGTTCCCCATGGACATCAACGACGATGTGATGCTCGACGGAGAGCTGACGGAGCTGGTGGGACGCGCGGCCGGCGACCTGCGCGGCGACGCGCTCACGGCGCGCACGATCACGGTGCGCATTCGCGACAAGGACTTCACGACGCGGCAGGCGAGCCGCACCGTGGACGAGGCGCTCGAGTCGGACCGCGCGATCTTCGCGGTCGCGCGCGACCTTCTGCGGAAGCTGCGCAAGGCGCGTCGCGTCCCCGCACGGCTGCTGGGAGTCGCGCTCTCGAACTTCACACCACCGCCCACGCGCCAGCTCGGCTTGTTTGATGGAGCAGCACCGCGCCTGGAGACTGAGCGAGACCGTGAGGTATCCAAGGCGATGGATACGGTGCGACAGAAGTTCGGCCGCGGTGCGATTGCGCCCGGGAGAAGGCGCTAAGGAGCCGGCTCCGCGACGAACGCCAGCCACCGGCCATCCGGACTGACGGCGAGCCGGCTCACGTTCTTCACCCCGAACTTCGTGAGGTCCGCCACGGGCAACCATCCGCTGGTGGCATCGAGCGCGCGGTTCCAACGAACGAGCTTTCCTCCAGACGTGCTGAGGAGCACTCCGTCCGGCGTCCATGCGTGGTACTCGTTGTCGCCCGAGGCGCGGACGAGCACGGACGGCGACGGCTCGTTGATGGGTTGCGTGGTGATCCAGAGGGTGCGCGTGCTGTCTCGCTGTGTGTAGCTGAATGCCGGATTTCCAGGGACGCGATACAGCGCGCGGCCGATGTCCCGCGCGCGCACCTCGACCTTGGTCGCATCGCTCTCGATCAGCTGAAGCGTGGCGGGAGTGCCGAGGACGAACGTCGCGATCGTGGATGGGCCGAGCCACGCGTGATAGCCAACCGGCTTGAGGGTGGCGAGCAACACCTGCGGATCGGTGCCATCCATCGCAAAGCTCCAGAGGCGCTGCGTCGAATCGCGCTCGAGGCGGATGACGCCCATGCGCATGCCGCCGGGCATCACGACGGCGGAATACTCGCTCTCCGCCGTGGCCGTCAGTTGCCGCGTGCGGCGCTCGGCGATGTCGTGGCGCCAGATGTCCGTCTGCCCCGCAGCGCCGACGGTGTAAAGAAGGCCCCGGCTGTTTGGCAGGAAGCTTGGTTGGTTGTCGTAACCCTCCCGATTGGTCACGTTCTGCGCGCGTCCCACGACGATGGAGTCGCGCACGCGCGTGAGCGGGGCGAGATAGATGTCGGTGGACGGCTGAGCGTCGGCGGCAGCCGACGCGAGAGCCGCGAAGGCAATGGCGAGCAGTGTGGTGCGCATCATTCGAGCTCCAGTAGGATTGCCCCTTTCTCGACGGCCGTCCCAGGTTCGGCCAGGATGGCCTTCACGGTACCTGCCGACGTCGCGCGCAATTCGTTCTCCATCTTCATCGCTTCCATCACAACGAGCCCCTGCCCCGGTTGTACGACGTCGCCCACGCTCACGCCGATGCGCACGATCATGCCGGGCATGGGCGCGACGAGCGGCGCGGGGCCCGTGGCAGCCGCACCGGCGCCGCTCAGCGCACGGATGGCCCGCGAGCGCTCGTCGAGCGCTTCGACCTCGTAACGGAAACCATCGACCCAGAGAGTGTACTGCCCCCGCGTCGCGCCGCGCCTGGCGATGACGCGATGCACCTCGTGGTTGATCGTGACCATGCGGACGGGCGTGCCCTCGACCTCGCTGATGCGCGCCTCGACGGAGGGCTCACCGTCCACGGAGAGGACGGCTCCTTCGAGATCAACGGCAACGTCGGTATCACCGACTTTCACGACATACTTCACGCACCCTCCAGCATCAGCTCACACACGGTTTCGACGTGCGCGGTCTGCGGAAACATGTCGTATGCGTGGACGCCCGCCAGCGTGTACCGTGGCATGCGCGCAAGATCGCGCGCGAGGGTGCCCGGGTCACAGCTGGTGTAGATGACGCATCGTGGAGGGGCGACCGTGGATTGCAGCAGGGACGAGACGGCAGCATCGACTCCCGCTCGCGGTGGGTTCAGGAGCACGACGTCCGCAGGGAGCGTGCGCTCGAGGTTGTCTTCGACGCGGCCGACGACGGCGTACGACGGCTGTCTCAGCCGATCCTCGAACCGCGCCACTGCGTTCGCGTCGAGCTCGATGGCCGTCACCTGGACGCCCGATGCGGCGAGCGCGAGCGAGATCTCGCCCGAGCCGGCGTAGCCATCGACGACGCGGCGTGGTGCGTGCGCGCGAACGCGGTCCACCACGTGTGTACGCAAGCGAGCCGCGACGCGTGCATTCACCTGAGCGAACGACGCGCCTGCCTGCGACGACACCGTACGCGCGGCGAGCCGACGGAGTCGGCCATGCTCGGGTTTCCACCACAACTCGACGATCGACGCCACCGCGGCGAAGAAGCGGTCAGCCGCCGGCCACGCGCTCCCGCCCTCCACGACGACCGCAGCGCCGTCCTCCAGCAACCGTGCCGAGATTCGGAACTCGCCCTCTGGCGGAAGATGATCGAACGCGCCACGCAACTCCGACCAGATCGCCATGAGCCGTTCGTCCGTGATGGGGCAATCCGCGAGATCGAAAACGGCGCTCGGGTCATCATGTGGATGCAAGCCGGCGATCCAGCGACTGCCCGCGCGCCGCACATGGAGCGTGAGCTTGCGGCGGTATCGCCACTGCGCATCACTGGGCTCGACCTCGACGACACCGATCACGCGGCGGCCGATGCGCGCGATTGAATCGCGAATGATGCTCCCCTTCGCCAGGAGCTGTGCGTCGTACGAGAGGTGCTGGATCTGACAGCCACCGCAGCGATCGACGGTGTAGTGGCCGCACGGGGGCACGATCCGGTCGGGTGACGGCTGCTCGATCGATTCGATGCGGCCGCGCGCGAAGCGCTTCGAGCGGTTGAGACGCACCATCGCCACGTCGCCGGGCGCGCCGCGGGGCACGAACACCACCATCCCGTCCGTCCGGCCATCGCCGTCGCCGCCTGCCGCGATGCCGGTGATTT
>JBKJMP010000497.1:0-7225 GCA_046596395.1 Gemmatimonadaceae bacterium | reverse complement strand
GCCTCGAACGGGACGAGTGCCGCTCCGGACCGAACCAGTCCGGACTCATCGAGCAGCGAACCGAGTGCGATGCCGCCGGCGATGAGCAGCAGCGTCGTCCAGTCCATGCGGCGCACGTCGCGCCAATGTAGCAGCCGCGTCACCAGCAGCACGGCCACGGCGCCGAGCGCAACGGTCCAGGCGCGGAAACCGTGGAGCGATTCGGTGAGCCAGAGGACGATGGTCGCGCTGAACACCGCGGCGAGCCGCCACGTCGCCGCGGTGACGAGCGTCGGCTCCTCTGACGGCAATGCAACTACACCAGCCGGACGAACACGCCAGATGATGACGACCAATGCGACGGCCAGTAGCCCGAATGCGAGTGGTACGCCGAGCAGCATCCAGTGCAGGAAGCTGATGGGGTGCGTCGGCTCGAGCGCGGCTATCGCGATGCCGTTCGAACCGGGCCCACCGGCGTCGCGATGCCGCCGACGTCTGCGGCAAGCGCGATGGCGAGCAATATCGGCCGGCGCAACGTGCCCGTAGGCGATTCGTCGCTATCCATCACTGGACGCAGTGCCGTGAGCATGAGGGACGCCGCCGCAACGTTCGACATCCACATCGAGAGCACCGCTGTCACCACGGCGATCATGACGACGAGTCGCACGGCGTGTCCGCGTGCAAGCCGGAGCGCGAGCGCTGCTACGGCGCGATCGGCTCCCTGCGCGCTCGCCGCCGCCGCGAGCGCGAACCCGCCGAGGAAGAGCGCGAGTACGGGATCGACCGACCATCCGATTACGCGAGCGGGCGCGAACGTCGCGCTGGAAGACGCGAGGAGGAGCGGCGTCGCGACCCAGAGCAGGACGGTGGGCAACCACAGGGGCACGAGCTCGCCGAGCCAGAGCGCAAGGCACGTTGCGGCAATGATCGCTGCACGCGCCGGCACTCCCCAGCCGAACAGCACGGCGGCGACGGCAGCAACGCCGCCTAGCACGAGTACCACCGCACGGGCCGCGTGCGCGTGCTTCAACACGTGCTGGGTTCACATCGTAGGCTCGTCACACCCCTCGCGGGTGCCTAGAGATTAGAGAACAGACTCTTCATTGCTTTCGATGTTGGTGAAGGCTAACGCAGTGCGTCTCAGCTGCGGCGTTCACTCATAGTTGCGGCAAGCGAGCGCAGCGAGCCAGCCGCTTCCGAGAGAGCGCGCCAGCTGCAAACGCCCCTCTGAAAGTCAATTGCAGTTTGACACAGCGGACGTTTCCGTCCGAATTACTCCAACGCGGGCTCTGCGCCCGCTACGGGTGGACCATCTTGGTGGCCATTTCGTGGAAGGTGTACGGGCCGTCGGGACACTTTACCATCGAATTCGTCGCGTGCATCAAACCATTGGGGTTATCCTTCCACAGCCACACATGTAGGTCCCAGTGATGTAGCTCAACGGGCAGTACGGGCGCGTGTCCCTCCATTGGGCCGTCGAGCTTCGTGCCGAAGATCACTGGCGCTTCCTTTGAGATGGCAGTCGGAACGAACCACTCGGCCGCAACGAGCCGCAGCTGATTGCCAACAGGCTCGTAGATCAGCACCTGGGGCTTGAGCGAGTCGAGCTTGGGACCGATCAGCGCGGGATTGAGAAAATGCACGCCCATTCCACCTGGCTTGTAGGCCATCTCGCCATGTCCTACGCCGCCCTTTGGATAGTCCACACAACCAAGCGTGGAGAAGTAGCCGTCGCGCACGGCCGCGATAGGATCCTGGTACTTCTCGAGCGCAGCCCGCGTAGCGGTGAGGTTGGCGGGCAGTGATGGCCGGCCCGTGTGCTGCACTTGTGCGTCCGCCGGGCTGGTCGCGACGATCATTGCCGTCAGAGCAAGTACTGCCAGCTCGAAGGGCTGCACGAGGCTTCGTGTCTGCATCTGCTTCATAAACGCCTCCAGGGGTGAGGAAAGCTGAGGAACGTACGCGCCGGCACTCTTGATTCAGTGGCAGCGGCGCTGGCCAGAAGTTATGACTGAGCGGGCCTCCGATTTTAGCGTGGATTAGTTCCTCACGCGTTGAGACGGAGTTCCCAGAGCCACCTGCGATGATCCCACATGTCGCACACGGAGACCAACCCATGTCATCACTTGCTGTGGTACCGATTGTTCGCTCTATCATCTATCCCGGGATGGATGTGCACAAGGACTCGATCACCATCGCCTTGCTCCCGGCAGCGGCGAAGGCACCAACGCGCCTCGAGCGACTCGCCTACGATCTCCAGGAACTGAAGCGGTGGCTGGACCGCGTCGCGCGCGAGGGCGAGGTGCGCGTGTGCTACGAGGCGAGCGGCGCCGGATACGTGCTCCATCGGGCGCTGCGCGACTGGGGCTACGCGTGTGCGGTCATCGCGCCCTCGTTGATCCCGAAGCGGTCGGGCGTGCATCGCAAGCACGACACGCGGGATGCCGCGGATCTCGCCCGCCTCTATCGCGCGGGCGAGCTAGTGCCGGTGGCCTCCCGAGCGAGGCGGATGAGCGTGTGCGTGACGTGGTGCGCTGCCGGGAGACCTTCCAGCGCGAGATCCTCAAGTCCCGCCACTACATCTTGAAGTTCCTGGCGACCAGGGGCTTCGTGTTTCGTGAGGCACGAACTGGTGCACGCCGCACCTGCAGTGGCTGCAGCGCCTCACGACGGACGCATCTCCGCTCGCACGCGAGGATCGCCTCGTCTATCGCGAGTACCACGCGCTGTTGATGTACAAGCTGCAGCGGCGCGAGGAGCTCGACCGGCAGTTCGAGCAGTTGGCGGAGCTGCCTACGCTCAAGCCCATGGTGCAGACGCTCCCTAGGGACCCTCCAAAGAATGCGAGTTTGATCACAAGGGTAAGTATTTCAGAGGCTCCTTAGCGCATGGAAAGGATCATGGTTTGTGATTCTACATTGGACGGATTACGCGGATTCTGGCGGATCAAACCTTGGGCCTGCTCCGGTGCACCGATAAAAGCCCTGCATTAGAAGAATTCGTGACTGTTTTTTCAATCGCGGACTCTGAACTCGCGCGCGGTAGCAGGAGCGAGGCAGTTCATCCGTCAAATCCGCAGGTGGTTTCACAATCCGTCAAATGTAGAAAATCGCGGTTGCAGTCTGGTCTTGACGGAGGCACCCAACGTCAAGAGTGAGTATTTCAGAGTTTCCCTAGAGCGCATCGAGGAGCAGGACGCGGACGTCCTCATTCGTGACCGTCCGCGGATTCGGATACGGAGAGGACGTCACCTCGTCGGCCGCACGCTCAACGTCGGATGTGTGCAGGCCCAGGTCGCCGAGCGTGTACCGGAGCCCGAGGGCGTGGTTGAGCCTGCCGAGCCCGGCAACGACGTCAAGATGTCCAATCGCCTTTCCGAGCATCGCCATGGCCTCCGGGGCGGCGGGGGCGTTGAACGCAACGACGTGCGGTAGCACGATCGCGTGCGTGCGCGCGTGTGGCAGCTTGAAGGTTCCACCGAGCACATGGCAGATACGGTGATGCAATCCCATGGACGCGGACTCCAGCGCCTGACCAGCGAGGCGCGCGCCTTCCAAGGCATCGGCGCGGGCCGCGCGTGCGGTGCCGTTCGCGACGATGACCGGGAGGCTCGACGCGAGCAACCGCGCGGATTCCAATGCATGCCTCCGCGTGTCGGCCGTTGCATTCGCGGCATACGTTGCCTCGACGGCGTGCGCCATCGCATTCATCCCGCTCGCTGCGCTCACGTCCGCCGGAAGCCCGAGTGTGAGCTCGAGGTCGTAGATCACGAGGCGTGCCTTCGCTTGCGGATCGCGGCCGGTGCGCTTGCCCGCGTCGGTCGTCTCGCCCCAGATGGACGTCATCTCGGACCCGGAGTACGTCGTCGGCACGGCGACGAGTGGCACGCTCGTTCGCCGGGCGATCGCCTTGCCGAGTCCGATCGCGGATCCGCCGCCGATCGCGATGCAGACGTCGGCACCGGACGCCGCAAAGCGCTCGAGCGCACTCGCGATCGAGGCTTCGGGGACGTGCTCACGCGCCTCGGTGAATACGTCGGCGAGCTGGTCGCCGAGCAATGCGAATGGCGACACCTGCTCCGCCGAGCGCCCTCCCGTCGTTACGACGAGCGCGCGGCCGACGCCGAGTTGCGCGATGTGCGTGTGTAGCTCGCGCACGGCGCCAGGCGCGGATACGACGATCGTCACGGTGCGGCCAGCACCTCGTCCACCACCCGCTGCACTTCCGCGACCTCGTCCGCGTTCACGAGATGTCCCATGCCGGGATACAGTGTCCGCCGAACGCGCGCGCCGAGCCGCGTGTACTCGCGATCGCTCTCGAGCACGCGGTCTTTCGGGATGTGGTGGTCCACGTCGCTGCAGCCGAAGAACGCTGGCATGTCGTCGAACGACCCACTGACGTCATCCCACGTCGTGCCTGGCGGGCCGATCAAGCCGCCGCTCAGTGCGAGCAGTCCCCCGTAGCGGCGCGGATGTCGAATCATGAACTCGGAGGCGAGGCAGGCGCCCTGCGAGAATCCGAGGAGGATGATCCCGTGCGCGGGCACGTGCGGTTCGACGACCGTGGTGACGATTGCGCGAAGTACGTCGAGCGCCGAGCTGAGGAACGGTTCGTTCTGCTCTCTCGGCGAGAGGAAGCTGTACGGGTACCACGTTCCGCCCGCTGCTGATGGCGCAAGGTACGTCACGCGTGGCCGGTCGATGGGCGCGATGAGGCTGGTGATGCCCGCAGGTCCGGCGCCGCGCCCGTGCACCATGACCATGACCGTCTCGGCCTCTGCGAGCGGCGGGCCGGCGTGGACGATCGGTTGGTTGGTGTGGATTGTCATCGGGTTGTCAGCCTGAGCGAAGCGAAGGATCTGCACTTGACACTCAATAGTCTCTAACCGGAAAATCGAAACGGCGTCTGGTTTCTGTAAACTACAACTGCGGAAGTGCGGAAGAGCCTTGACACGGAGGCCACGGAGACGCGGAGCTCACGGAGCTATCTGAGGTGGTCTGTCAACAAGCAAGCAGGAATGGATTCATACTGATGCCGGCTGGAGTTGGCGGGGTATCGCGAGGGGCGAGCCGCGACGTGCCAGCGCGCGCACATAGCGCGCGTCGTCGCACGGAGTCCGGTCCTTCCAGCAGCGCCACAGGATGCGGATCCCTTTGAAGGCGAGCGCACGGACGGCGGCCTGATGGGATTTGCCGCGCTGGCGTTGCTGCGCGTAGTACGCTCGAGCCCAATCCGTGGAGCGAATCGACAGGGCGGCGAGTTCGTGAAAGGTCTGCCGCAGAAAGGTCGAGGTCGCCCAGCGCCACGTGACGTAACAGCTCTTCCCACTGCGGATCGTGAGCGGTGCGATGCCGGCGCGCTGCTGCACGTCCGTCGCCGAGGGGCACCGTGTGCGGTCGGTGCCGCAGGCAGCGAGGAGGCGCGGGGCGAAGACCGGACCGGCGCCCGGCACGGACTGGAAGAGGGCCGCATCCGGATGCGCGGCGAAGGCGTCGGCGATGTCCGAGTCGATCTGCTTGAGGCTCGGGGCCAGTGCCAGCAGCTGGCGCACGAGCGTTTGGACGTAGCGCGCGCTGGGTCGATGATCGCCGGATCGCGCGTCAACGGGAGGGCCGTCGCGATGGCGGCGAGTCGCTCGCCCATGCGCGTCTCGCTGCGGCACTGATGCCTGGTGGAGAACGTCCGCACCGTCGTGGGACGCGCCCGCTGCAGCGCCGCCAGCGTGGGCCAGCGCTCGAGAAACGCGCACGCCCGCGGCGAACAGAGCTCCTCCCCCGCCACCTGGAGGGCCAGCGGAAAATACTCCTTGAGCGTCGCCTGGAGGGTCTGCGTCAACCGGGTGCGCAGGTCGACGATATCTCGCCGATGCTGGACGAGGCGCTGCAGCGTCCGGGTCGCCACGTCGTCCACGGACAGCGGCTGCAACTGCGCGCGATGCTTGACGAGGAGCGCCAGCAGCAGGCGGGCGTCCGGCTCATCGTCCTTGGCGCCGTTCGGCGAGAACGCCTCGCGAAAGCGTTTGAGGCTGCGCGGATTGATGGGATAAATGACGACGAACGGGGCCTCGAGGAGCGCGTGCACAATCGCGCCACGCGAGGTCTCAATCGCGACTCCGATCTTCTCCCCATGGAAGCGATGCGCCACCGCCGTGAGCCACGCGGCGATCGCCTCGGGCGTGTGCTCGAGTCTCCCGGTTTCCACCCGTCCCGGCGTCGGTCGCCTGCAGAGCAACGTCATGCCGCTGATCGCCCCAGTCGAGGCCCACCATCGCCGCCAACGGTACCATCGAGGTCGGGTCCATGTGTGCTCCGGTCAAGGATGGGATCGGAGGTCCACGCACGCTTCGGAACGCGAAAGTCTTATAGCAGTCGTCTGTCTTGACACGTCAGTATCTGAGGATTCGTTTCTCCGAAGCGCGCCACCCGGCTCGTCAGGCTCCGTGAATTCGTTGGGACGAATGAACTGCGTAGTCGTAGCCGGATGGTGCGTGTTCCGATCAGGTGGATATAAGGTGCGGCAGTCGGTCGGGTGCCGCACCGTCGCGTCTCCAAGACTCGGATCATCTATAAGAACTGCCCAACCGTACCGTGCGAAGGTGCTCGTCAACCTCCGTGATGCGCAATCGAAAGGAGAGGCGCTCACCGGCCATTGATCAGGCGATAGTCTTCCTCCGTGACCTCTGTGTCTCCGTGACCTCCGTGTCTATGCTCTTGCCGAGCGAGTTGCGGTGATTCCGCTACGGGCCGATACAGCACGTATTGACGCCCTGTGACCATTGCTCCACTCTACCCGCTCACGCGCACCGGCGGTCATGACCGACAACCTGCTCAGATTCGTCACAGGCGCCGATGCGCAGGTCGAGACGTCGCCATGGGGGCCGCACGAGTGGCTCTCTCGGCCCGGCCTCACGGACGCGACGGAGCTGCTTCTGGTGCGCGTGCTCATGCCGGCGGGTCGCGCGCATCAGTTCCACCGGCACCCGGCGATGGAGGAGATCGTTTACGTCCTCTCCGGGACGGCAGAGCAGTGGGTCGATCGGGAGAAGCGCATTCTCGGGCCCGGTGACTCCGCTCACATTCCGCGCGACGTGGTACACGGGACGTACAACGTGGGTGAGGACACGCTCGTGTTTCTCGCCATCCTCAGTCCGGCGCTATTCGAGGGTCCGGCGCTCGTGGACGTCCACCGCGACGAACCGTGGGCATCGCTCAAGGCACCGATGGTGTGCGACGCATGAAGCGTCGCG
>JBKJMP010000466.1:0-6977 GCA_046596395.1 Gemmatimonadaceae bacterium | reverse complement strand
CCGTTCCGGTGTGACTTGAAGTCGCAGATCTCGCCGCGCACCCAGATCGGGGGAAAAGCGCCCTCGAGGATGTCCTTCGCCGTCTGCGTGAGGGTGGACACGGCGATCGCCGATCGCGGGCTTGATCCGGGAAAGGCGTCGAACTCGTCTTCGCGCGGCTGAGGAGGGGGCAGCACCGGCGTCCGCGTGCTCTCGAAGAGCGACGGTGAGGCCCCCGTCGTCGTCCGGCGCCTCATCACGCGACCATCGTCTGCTGTGCGGCCCGCACCGTATTCCGGAGGAGCATCGCGATCGTCATCGGGCCAACGCCACCCGGAACCGGCGTGATGAGCGACGCCACCTGGCGCACGGCGTCGAAGTCCACGTCGCCCACGAGACGCGTGCCGCTCTTCGTCGATGCGTCGGGAATGCGGTTCATGCCGACGTCGATCACGACAGCATCAGGCTTCACCATCTCAGCGGTGATCATGCGCGGGCGTCCGGCCGCGACGACGAGGATGTCGGCAAGTCGCGTAATCGACGCGAGATCGCGCGTGCGGCTGTGACACACCGTCACGGTCGCGTCCGCGCCCTCGCCACTCTGCACCATCAGCGCGGCCATTGGCTTCCCGACAATCGTGCTGCGGCCGACCACCACCACGTGCGCCCCGCGGGTCGGCACCTCGTAATGCATCAGCATGCGCTGCACGCCCGCCGGCGTACATGGCGCGAATCCATCGCGATGACCGATCAGCAGCTTGCCAACGTTCATCGGATGGAAGCCATCGACGTCCTTGCGCGGGTCGATGTGGCGAATGACGGTGTCCGGGTCGATGTGCTTCGGGAGCGGCATCTGCACGAGGATGCCGTGGACGGAGTCATCGGCATTCAATTGCTCGACGAGCGCGAGCAACTGCGCCTGCGTGGTCTCTGCGGGCAGCCGGATCGTCTCGCCCGCCATCCCCGCCTCGCGCGACGCGCGTTCCTTCGCGCCGACGTACACCGCGCTCCCCGCGTCATCGCCCACGAGCACCACGGACAGCCCTGGCGTCACGCCGCGGGCGCGAAGCTCGGCGACGTCGGTCGCGACCTCGCCGCGAATGATCCGTGCGAGTGCCGTCCCGTCGATCAGGCGTCGCGCCGGTTCACCGGGCAAAATCCACCGCCCGCGTCTCGCGGATGAGCACCACCTTGATCTGCCCCGGGTACTGGAGTTCCGCCTCGATGCGGCGCGCGATCTCCTCGGAGAGCGTGGTCATGCGTGCGTCGTCCACATCGTCCGGGACGACAATCACGCGAATTTCGCGACCGGCCTGGATGGCGAACACCCGCTCGACACCGCGGTAGCTCGACGCGATGCGCTCGAGCCCCTCGAGGCGCTTCACGTACGTCTCGAACGCCTCCCGACGTGCGCCCGGGCGCGAACCCGAGATCGAGTCGGCCGCCTGGACCAGGACCGACACCTCGGTCTCGTGCGGGACGTCGTCATGGTGCGCCGCAATGCAGTTCACCACCATCGGATTCTCGCCGTACTTCGTGGCCATCTCCACGCCGAGTTGCACGTGCGTGCCCTCGTGCTCGTGCGTGAGCACCTTGCCGACGTCGTGCAGCAGCGCGCCGCGCTTCGACATCGCGACGTCGAGCCCGAGCTCCGCCGCCATGATGCCGGCGAGGTGCGCGACCTCCTGTGAATGCTGAAGGATGTTCTGGCCGTAGCTCGTACGCCACTTCATCCGCCCGATGAGCTTGATCAGCGCGGGATGCAGCCCGTGCACGCCGGTGTTGTACGCGGCCTGCTCGCCGGTCTCGATGATCGCCGCGTCCACTTCCTTCTTCGACTTGTTGACGACCTCCTCGATGCGGCCCGGATGGATACGTCCATCAGACACGAGCTTCTCGAGCGCGAGTCGCGCGACTTCGCGGCGAATGGGGTCGAAGCACGACACGACGACGGTGTCGGGCGTGTCGTCGATGATGACGTCCACTCCCGTCGCGAGCTCGAACGCGCGGATGTTGCGCCCCTCGCGCCCAATGATTCGCCCCTTCATCTCGTCATTCGGCAGCGCCACCGCCGACACCGTCGTCTCCGCTGTCGTGTCGGCCGCGATGCGCTGAATCGCCAGCGCGACGATCTTCTTCGCCTCTCGCTCGGCGTTGCGGCGGGCGCTCTCGCGAATCTCACGGAGCATGTTCGCGGCATCGGCATGCGCCTCCTCCTCGAGGCGACGGATCAGCTCGTTCTTTGCGTCCTGCGCGGACATCCCCGCCATCTGCTCCAGGCGGCGACGTTCCTCGCCGAGCAGCTTGTCGAGCTCCTCCTCGCGCGTCTGCACGGCCTTCTCGCGGCGGCCGAAGTCGCTCGCCCGCTTGCCGATCTCGCGATCCCGCTGCTCCACGAGCTCGAGCTTGCGGTCGAGGGTGTTCTCGCGCTCCGAGACGCGGCGTTCCTCCTGCTCGAGCAGCGTTCGGCGCGACCGGAGATCCTGCTCCGCCGTTTCGCGGAGCTTCATGACCTCTTCCTTGCCGGAGATGACGGCGCTCTTCCGCGTCGTCTCCACCTCGCGTTCCGCGTCGGAGATGAGGCGGCGCGCCGTCTCCTCGGCCGTGGTGCGCGCTGCGGTGTGGCGCTCGATCTCGGCTTGCTTACCGGCGTTCAGGCCAGCGCTGCGTGCAAAAATGAAAACAGCCGGCAAGGCGACAATGCATACGCCAAGCGCGGCATACAATGCCATCTGGTTCATGCGATCTATGCTCCACCGCAGGCAGCGCCGCGGAAGAAAGGATACCACCGCTGCCCCGCGGAGCGCCTCCAGGTAGCGCAACACTCGAGGCCGCACCGGCGTAGGGCGCGACTTGGAGTGGGCTAACTACAAAGGGCGCATCGATCTACGAGCACAGCTTGGCGACGAGCCCAAGTTATTTGGGAGCCCGGCTGGCTGCAAGCGGCAGCGCCCTCAGCTGTCGAGGCGGACGGCTTGGCTCTCGCGCTTGGCGGGGGGAAGGAGCCGGCGCATATCGGCCGACAACCCTTGCATCGCGCCGACCAACGCACCGTTGGCCTCGCGCGAGAGAAACAGCTCCGACGTGATCTGGAGCGCGGCGAGGATGGCGGCGCGATTGGATTCGATCACCGCACCGCCGGAGAGGATCTGGCGAATGGACTTGTCGAGATGCTCGGCCACCGCGCGGGTGTGCTCCGGGGCCGCGTCCGTCCTCAGCACGTACGACTCGCCGAGGATCTCCACCTTTACCGACGATTTCTTGCTGCTCACCGTTCACCTCCGCCCTGCGCCTGTTGCCGGATGAACCGGACCCGATCCAGCATCTGCTTGGTCCGAGCGGTCGCCGCATCGAGCCGGGACTTGAGTGCGGCGTTCTCGTGCTCGAGGCGGGTCACCCGGTCGGACAGGTCGCGCTTCTCCTGCACCACCGGTGCGGCGCCCTGACTCTCCAACTCGCGCACGCGGCCCTCGGCGAGGAGCGCGCGGCGGCGAAACCCGGCGAGCTCGTCACCGAGATGGCGGACCAGTGTCTCGAGCTCCCTGAACGCGACGACTTCAGGACGAACGCTGTCTGACATTCAGCTCGCTCTGGAGCGTGGTGAGGATCCGTGCACGACGACCATCGATTTCCTTGTCGCGTAGAGTGCGCTCGGGGTGGCGCAAGGTCAACCGCCAGGCAATCGACCGGTGCCCGGCGTCGACCCCTGTTCCGGTGTAGACGTCAAATGCGACGAGCCGTTCGAGGAGGTCCCCAGCGGAGGCGCGAATGACCCGCTCCACGTCGGCCGCGGTGATGTCGTCGGGCACGAGGAGCGCGAGATCCATCTCCGATGCCGGCGTGGTCGGCAACGGACGATAGATGCTGACGGACCGCGACGGGATCGCCTCGGCCGAGCCATGCGCGTGCACGCCGGGGGGTGCGATGTCGGCGTTGGACAGGCGCCCAAGTACGAGCTCCACGCCGAACGCCGGCGACGCCCACACGGGGGCATCGAGCGTCACGCGTGAGACGTGACCGCGTTCCTCGCCATCGATGACAATGTGCCAGAGCACGTCGCCGTGATCACTCGCGGGTCGCAATTCCACGGCGCCGGTGCACCCGACGCGCGCGACCAGCTCCGCGATTCCCTTGGCGTCCCATGCGTCGATCGGCGTGGGCGTCGCATTCGTGAAGTGCGATGGCTCACGAGCACCCATGAGGAGCGCCGCGACACGGACCGTCTCATCCGGCAGCGCATCTGCACCGGGCGCGAATGCGGAGCCGATCTCGTACAACCGCACGTTGCCCTGCATGTGCGTCAGGTTGTACTCCGCTCGGCGCGCCAGCGTCTCGAGCAGCGTGAGACGGAGATGTCCCTCTGCCTCCGACAGTGGGTTCAGGACACGTACATGTCCATCACCGCCCGTCACGAACGGCGTTGGGCGCGCCTCGAGCAGGCCCGCACCAGAGAGCGCATCGCGAAGCCGTGCGGCGGTGGTCCACAATGGCGCATCGTTCGATGTGCCCGGACGGTAGGGACGTATCTCGTCGGGCAGGGAGTCGTAGCCGTGCAGGCGCGCGACGTCCTCGATGAGGTCGATCTCCGCCACGAGGTCGCGTCGCCATGTGGGCGGCAGGACGTGCGTCGCAGCGCCCCCCTCCTCGACGTCCGCACCGCAGCCGATGGAGCGAAGCAGTGCGGCGATGCGCTCCGCATCGATCGGCACGCCGACGACGCGAGCCACGCGCGACGTCCGCAGCACGATCGGCGCAGGCCTGTTGTCGCCGGCATGGAGGTCCGTCGGCGGCTCCAGCACCTCCCCACCCGCGAGCGCGATGATGAGCGACGCCACGCGCTCGAGTGCGCGGGGCGCGAGCTCGACGTCCACGCCACGCTCGAACCGGTAGCTCGCGTCGGTCGAGAGACCGACACCGCGACGCGTGCGTCGCGTGCGCGTCGGCTCGAAGGTGGCAACCTCGACGAAGAGGTTGCGCGTCGTCCCGTCCACCTCGGTGTCCTTCCCTCCCATCACACCGGCGAGCGCGATGGGGCGCACGGAGTCTGCGATGACGCTCATCTCCGCGGTGAGCGTGCGCCGGACGCCATCGAGCGTGACGAGCGTCTCGCCATCGCGCGCCGTGCGCACAACGATCGTCTTCTCCGGCGCCTGGGGCTCCGGATCCACCTTGTCGAGATCGAATGCGTGGGTCGGCTGCCCGAGCTCGTGCAGCACGTAGTTGGTGGCATCCACGATGTTGTTGATCGATCGCGAACCGATGGCCGACAGGCGATCCTTCAGCCACTGCGGGCTCTCGCCCACGGTCACGCCGCGGATGACGACGCCCATGTACCGCGAGGCCAGACGCGCATCCTCGAGGTGCAGCACGACACCGCCTGCGTTCCCCGCGCGACGAAAGCGCTTCGGCTCGGGGATCGTGATGCCCGCGGTGCCGACGTCCGGCAGCGTCATCTCCGTTCCCGTGACCGCCGCGACTTCGCGTGCCAGCCCCAGGTGCGACAGCAGATCCGGCCGGTTGGGGAGCACGTCCACCACGAGCCGGCTGTCGCCCACCGGCATCACCTGGAGGAACGGCGTCCCCGGCGCGACGTCGAGGTCGAGCTCCATGATGCCATCCTGCTCCTCACCGAGCCCGAGCTCGCGTGCGGAGCAGAGCATGCCGTTCGACGTCCGTCCGCGAATTTTTCGCTTTTCGATCTTTTTGCCATCGAGCATCGTGGTGCCCGTCGGCGCGAACGGATACATCTTGCCCGCGGTCACGTTCGGCGCCCCGCACACCACGTCCAGCAGTTCGCCCGTGCCCGCGTCCACGCGAGTCACGTGCAGGTGATCGGAGTCCGGATGCGCGGCTTCCTCGACGACGCGCGCGATGACGATCGGTGCGAGGTCACCGCGCAGCGCAATGAGCTCCTCGACCGTCGCCGTGTGCGCGGTGATGAGGTCGCGCAGCTCCGTCGCGGTCTTCGCCGACGGGAGGAATGCGTTCAGCCAATCGACCGAGACGTTCATTCGGCCACCTGCTCGAGAAAGCGGACGTCGGAATCGTAGAGGACGCGAATGTCGGGAATGCCGTAGCGCAGCATGGCGATGCGACCGGGTCCCATGCCGAAGGCCCATCCCGTGTATCGCTCGCTATCCACGCCGGCGGCCTCCAACACGGACGGATGCACCATGCCGGAGCCCATGATCTCCATCCATCCCGTGCCCTTGCACGCCGAGCAGCCCGAACCGCTGCACATCCGGCACTCCACGTCCATCTCGGCCGACGGCTCGGTGAAGGGGAAGTAGCTCGGGCGGAAGCGCGTGCGCGTCGCGCCGAAGAACTTCTGCGCAAAGGTGGTGAGCGTCGCCTTGAGGTCCACGAACGAGATGCCTTCGTCGATCGCGAGGCCCTCGATCTGCTCGAAGGCGGGGGCGTGCGACGCGTCGAACGGGTCGCGGCGGAATGCCTTGCCGGGCGCGAGGATGCGGATGGGCGGCGGATACGACTGGAGCGTGCGCACCTGCACGGGCGAGGTGTGCGTGCGGAGCAGCGCGCCCTCTCCCAGGTAGAGGGTGTCGTGCATGTCCATCGCCGGATGATCCGGCGGGAAGTTGAGCGCGCCGAAGTTGTACCAGTCGGATTCGCTCTCGGGGCCGATGGCGACGGTGAACCCCAGCTCGCGGAAGATCCCGACGATCTCGTCGATCACGAGCGTGACGGGATGCTTCCCGCCGCGCCAGCGCGTGCGCGATGGCATGGTCAGGTCGAGTTGCGGGCGATTCAGGCCGCGCTGGAACTGCTCGATGCCCGCCTGTCGCATCGCCAGCACTGCATCCACGTGTTCCTTCAGGTCGTTGAACAGACGACCCGCTTCGCGTCGGTCCTCGGCGTCGAGTTCGGCGAGCGCCTTACTGAATGACATCTGCACATTGCGGGACCAAACGGTCGCGCGCGCTTCTTCGAGCGTGGCATGGTCGAGTGCCGCGGCAAGCGCGAGGCTTGCTTCCCTCTTG
>JBKJMP010000335.1:0-2936 GCA_046596395.1 Gemmatimonadaceae bacterium | reverse complement strand
CCCCCAACCCCAAACCCCCAACCCCCCGCCCCGGCTCGCAGACTCCACACCCCGAGCCCCTCACCCGCAACCCCAAACTCGTCTGTTAAAGTACGCCGTCTGCGTTCACGCCACTCTGGCCTTGTGTACCTTCGCCGCCGCCACATCGGAGCGCCGGAGCGTCACGAGTGTCACCTCGGGGTTCACGCCGAGCCGGAACGGCACGCCCCAGTAGCCCGTGCCAGGATTGATGTAGAGCACCGCGCCATCCGCCACGTGCGCGCCCATCGCGAGCTTCAGGAACGGCGACGCGAGGCTCCACGTCATCGTCGGCAGGGCAAGCTGGCCCCAGTGCGTGTGCCCACTGAGTGTGAGCGCCACGCCGCGTGCGGCGAGCGACGGCCACAGCGACGGGTTGTGCGCGAACGCGATCACCGTCGCGCCGGCGGGCACGCTCGACATCGCGCGCTCGACGTCGGGTGCGGAGCGCGACGAGCCGCGCGCGCCACCGGCCGGATCACCGGTGCCGACCAGCGCGATGCTCGCAGCGCCGCGGTGAATGATGCGCGCGTCGTTCACGAGGACGGTGCCAAGATTTGCGGCGACGAGGCCGCGCTCGACGTCGTCCCAGCCGGCGTAGACGTCATGATTGCCCGGGATCATGTAGACGCCGAGCGGTGCGCTCAGAGCGCCGAGCGCCGCGACGTAGGATGCGACGTCTTCTGCGCGATCGTCGATGAGGTCCCCGGTGACCGCGATGAGGTCGGGCGCGAGCGCGTGTGCCGTTTCAACGACGCCGCGCAGGAAGCGCCGCGACGTGTGCGGGCCGATGTGCAGGTCGGACAACTGCGCGATGGTGAGTCCGTCGAACTCGGCGGGCAGGCCCGGCAGGGCCGCGTCGACGTAGCGCACGGCGAGGCGCGACGAACCGAGATAGCCGAGCAGGAGGAGCGCTACGAGAACGGCGAGCGTGGTGCCGGCGGCGATGCGGCCGCCGGCGATCGCGTCGCCGAACAGTGCGCCCACGAGCATGCCGAGGAGCCCCGCCGCCGCGGCGATTGGCAACATCAGGTTCGCGTACCAGAACGGCCGCACGACGAGCAGGCGGAACGCCGCGCCCGGATAGAACGGCCATCCCCGCCAGCGGATGAAGGCGGCGATGGGCAGCGTGGTGTAGAGCGCGATGACCACGAGCACCGCGAGTGCGCCCGGAAACAGTCCGGCGGCGAGAATGCCGAGTGCGCCCCACGACACGAGGAGGTAGAGCGCGAGGCGCCCGGTGAGTCGCGCGGGACCTGCGGAGCGGGGACGTTGGACGGCCATGCGAGACATACCCGGTGAGCCGAAGATCAGGTCCCGCTGTCGTCCCGAGGCGCACGTTCGCCCGGGACAGGTTGTAAAAGAACTGGTTCTGCACCAGCGGGCCGGATGCCACTCCGCCGGACGAGAAGTTCGAGTATTCGGTTCCGAGCGCCGAAGCCGCGTGATCGCTCCACATCAACGATGGCGAGTTGGCGATCATGGAGGTGCCGCGCGTGCGAAAGTTGGAGCTGCTGCTCGACTGCACCCTGCAGTTCCGGCGGAAGGTCGCTGGTCGCAAACCAGCATGCCCGCTAGCTTGCCCAATCGTCAACCATGGTGTAATTATTATGCACATGGTTGAATGGAGGGACGATGGCCGTCAA
This sequence comes from Gemmatimonadaceae bacterium, assembly GCA_046596395.1. Classification (GTDB taxonomy): domain Bacteria; phylum Gemmatimonadota; class Gemmatimonadetes; order Gemmatimonadales; family Gemmatimonadaceae; genus AG11. Next base: position 1,272 of record JBKJMP010000335.1, on the reverse strand, counting down.
CATAAAGAACGAGCGCGTCGAACGACTCATCGCCGAGGTCGCCGCGTTGACCGGAGAGACCAAGACCGAGGCCATCCGGCGCGCGCTCGAGGAACGCCGTGATCGGTTGACGCGATATCCGGATCCCGCGCATGCGGGTGATCGGCTGCGTCGCGTGCTGGAGCGTGAGATCTGGCCAACGATTTCGGAGGCGCAGTTGGGGCGTCCGATCACCAAGGCCGAGGAAGAAGCCATCCTCGGCTACGGCGAAGACGGCGCGTGATTCTCGATAGCTCGGCGGTGGTCGCCGTGATGCTTCGCGAACCTGGGCACGCGCGCATCCTCGATCGCATGCGGTCAGCGGCCCAGGTGTCCATCGGGGCCGCCACACTGCTCGAGGCGGGGATCGTGCTCTCGTCACGCCTTGGCGAAGACGCGCGCGGACGGCTCGCTCGGCTACTTAACGAGGGTGGCATCGACGTAATGCCGGTCACCGACGCACACTACGCCGTTGCGATGGACGCGTGGCTGCGCTTCGGCAAGGGTCGGCACCCCGCGGCGCTCAACTATGGGGACTGCCTGGCATACGCCATGGCGGTCGTCGCCAACGAGCCACTGCTCTGCGTCGGGGACGACCTCCCGCAGACTGACTGCGTGATCGCATGAGCGGAGATCGAGGCACGTCTGTGTTGAGCGACCGCTGCCGCATCGAGGTCGCGATCCACGTGGAGATGGCCACCTGCGCACTCGGCGGCGAGCGGAACGGCACGGGCGAAGGACGATGAACAGGCCGAGCAATTAGATTGTTGGTTCGTCTCCCGCGCAGTCTTGCCTCACCGCACCACCCGTCGCGTGCGCTCGGATACCGCGGTGCCGTCGAGTTACGACACACAGATCGCACACGCAGCAGCGCCCTGACAGTACGCCGTCCACGTTCAACACGACAGGCACGTCGCGGTGTAGCGGGTCGCGGCGCTGGCACTGGGTGGCATTGTCATTGCCGCGGGCGCGTGGTGGGCTGGACGTCAGGAGCACGGGCTGCCTTTTTCACGATCGATGACGGGCCGCGCGACGTGGTGACCGCTGCAGCCAGCGGCGGGGTGCGCGTCGTCACGAAGGATGTCGCGTTGGAGACCTACCCAGCGCGTCTCCCAACACGTTGAAGCACAGCACCGTCACGAAGATGAACGCACCCGGGAAGATCCCCAGCCAGGGCTCGCTGCTCATCGTCGTCTGCGCCTGGTAGAGCATGTTGCCCCAGCCGCCAACGGCGAGCTGGGGCAACATGCTCAT
>JBKJMP010000025.1:0-17270 GCA_046596395.1 Gemmatimonadaceae bacterium | reverse complement strand
GCGGACAAGCTCGAGTTCATCTTCGAACCGTTCACGCAGGTGGACGCGAGTCACAGCCGCCTCGGCCAGGGCACGGGGCTCGGGCTGGCGATCAGCCGCGACCTCGCGCGCGGAATGGGGGGCGATCTTCGCGTTCGGAGCGTGGAGGGGGAGGGATCGACCTTCACGCTCTCGCTGGAACGTGCGCGCGAGACATGACACCTGGGTAACCTCCGAGCGATGCCACTTCGCAGCCGATTGTGATGAACGTCGCCTCGACCTGTATCCGTCTCGCTGCCGCACTCGCGTGGGGTGCCGCGACTGCGTTCGCTCAGGAGGTGTCCGAAACGCGCGCCGAGTCGGCGCGCGTCGCGACCGTTGGCGTCGAATACACTCGCGTGGCGCTGAGTGGGGGCATCGTCCCATGGAACTTCGCGTCCGCGTCGCTCGGGCGACGCACGCGCGCCGGCTCGCTGATCGGTCGCGTGAACTACGCCGACCGTTTCGGAGCATCCGGCGTGCAGATCGAGGTGGACGCGTACCCGCGGCTCTCGGCAGGCACCTACGGGTACGTGAGCGTGGGCCGCAGCACCGCGTCGATCTTCCCTGCATGGCGCTCGGGAGCGGAGCTCTTTACCACCCTGCCACAGGCGTGGGAGATTTCGGCGGGATACCGGCAGCTGCGCTTTGGCAGCACGCCGATCACGCTGCTGACAGGAGCGCTCGGGAAATACTCGGGCAACCTGTGGTTCTCGATGCGACCGTACGTCCGCTCCGACGCAACCGGCACCACCGCCTCGGCGAACGTCACGGCGCGCCGCTATTTCGCCGACGGCGATCATTTCATTGGCGCTCGGGCGGGCTACGGCAGCACGCCGCCCGACCAGGTGTCGCCAGATCCTGATGCACTGACCAGAACCCGCGCACTTTCGGCGAATGTGCACGGATCGGGCGACGTCACCAACCGAGTGCTCGGCACCTGGTCGCTCGGCGCCGAGCGTGAGGAGCTCGCGACGGCGGGGGTGCGTCGAAGCGTGACGCTGAGCACAGGGCTGCGGGTCCGATTGTGAGCCCCACACCGCGCGACGCATGACCGGCGATGCCCTCGACGCCCAGCTCGCTGCGATGCGCAGCCGCTATGTGCAGACGAGTCGAGGGTTCATCGCCACGTTCGAGTTGATCGGCAAGCAGCTCGCTGACGCACCCGATTCCGAGGACCTCATCGCGCCGCTGCGCCGCGAGCTGCACCGCGTCCACGGCACAGCCGGCAGCCTGGGATTTCACGAGGCAGGGCGGATGGCGGGCGCGATGGAGGGGCTGACGAAGCGTTGGAGCGACGATGCCGCACTCGACCGCCATCGCCGGTCGCCGATCGTGCTGAACTTCGCACGCGCATTGGCGGGCGCCATCGCGTCTGCGGCCGAGCACGATGCACCTGCCGCGCGGCATCTCGTTCTGATCGGCGTACCCGACGCGGTCGCAGACCGGCTGGTCGCTGAAGGAGTGCACCGTGGGCTCGCCGTTGAACGAGTCGCGAATGTGGCACTCCTTGAACCCGCGCTGGCCTCCGCCACCTGGGGGGTGATCGCGATGGAGGATGCCTCCGCGTCGGTGCGATCCGCCAGTTTCGATGACGCGGTCTGCGTACTTCTCCGCGACGAGGCGCGGACGTCGCGTTCGCGCCACTGGTCCGGCGCCACCGTGTTCGACGTGGAAGCGGCACCCGCGAAGATCATCGACGCGCTCGGCATGATTGCCGCCGAGCGCGGCGCACGGGACACGCAGACGGTATTGCTCGTGGATGATGATCCACTCATGCTGCTGCTCGTCCGCGCGCTGGCCGAGGACGAAGGTCTGACCGTCGAGACGGCGGGGAGTGGTGAGGCATGTCGCGCGCAGCTGTCCACGCTGGAACCGGCACTCATCGTGCTCGACGTGGAGCTGTCCGACGCGAACGGTATTGATCTCCTACGCGAGCTGCGCTCGAGCACGTCGCACCGCAACGTGCCAGTCTTGATGTTGAGCGGGCGATCCGACAGCGACGCGCGCACGGCGGCTTTCGAGGCGGGCGCGAACGACTACATGCTCAAGCCCATCGTGCCGGCCGAGCTGCAGCGCCGCATTGCCACGTTGCTCGACGAGCGCCGCGAGCGCCTCACCGCTACGGGACGGCACGTCGAGAGCGAGCTCCCACTCCCCGCACGTACCATCCAGGAGATCGACGTCGCGCTCGCCGATCGCGGCAACACACCGTGGACGATCGGCGTGATCCGGCCAGCGACGCAACCGTACTTGCCCGACGAGATCGCGCACTGGCATGCGGAGTCCGTGCGCATTGCACGTGCCGTGAAGGCAGCAGGAGGAATCGCCGGACTTACGGACGTGCCCGGGCTCGCGCTTGCGATGCCGGTGTCTCCGATGGAGGTAGAAGATCTCGTGAAGACACTCCACCGCGACGTGACTGCGGCGGCGCCATGGCACGGTGGCCTCGCGAGTACCGATGCGGTGTCCGCCGGAACGTCCCGCGCGCTCCTGAATGCCGCCGTCGACGCATTCACCGCTGCTCGCGACGCAACCGTGGCGGTGCGCATCTGGAGCGCGAGCAACGAGGACATTGCGCCGGACGTCATCATCGTCGAGGACGACCCATCGCTGACGGAGATGCTCGAGTTCGCGCTCAACGCCAAGGGGCTGTCGTATCGCTCGTACGAAACGGGGCCGGATGCGCTCGCCGCACTGCTCGCGCTGCGCACGGGGGACCGTTCGCCGATCGTCCTGCTCGACATCGACCTCCCGGGCATGGACGGCCACTCGCTGCACGAGCGACTCCGCGTCGAGCGACCCGGCGTGTACCAGGTCGTGTTTCTCTCGTTGCATACGAGTGAGGCCGACCAGCTTCGTGCCCTCCAGGGACGCGCACTCGACTATCTCACGAAGCCGATCAGCCTCCGTGTCCTGATGGCGAAAATTGCCGTCTGGCGCGAACGGATACGCCCGGCGTGAGCGGCGTGGTGGTGCTCGCCGTCGTCGCGATCTTCCAGGGGATCTTCCTGGTGTTGCTCGTGGGCTTCATCGGTGTGCGGCGGCAGGTCGAGCGACAGCGTGACGCTGCGCTCGCCGAGAATCGCCGGCGGATCTCCGAACCGCTGAGCTCCTGGCTGGTGGGCGCGAGCTCCGTCGATGAACTCGTTGGCGTGCTGCGCACATTTCCGCCCGGTACGGCGCTCGCGATCACGTCGAACCTCGCGCGCACTGCGATACCCGCCGACCGGCGGGCGGCACTTGCCACGGCAGTGCGCGACGAGCCGTGGGTACGCGCGTCGCTCGCCGGCGCGACGTCGCGACGTTGGGGGCGCCGGCTCGAGGCCGCGCGGTGCCTGGCCCTGGCGGGCACGCCATCCGATGGTGCGATTCTCGAGACGCTGCTCAACGACCCGCGGCCCGCAGTGGGCATTGCCGCGGTGAATGCGCTACCGCTCGTTGCCGACGCGCGGCTCGTCGGCGAAGTGCTCGACCGACTCGTGATGCTCCCCGGCGTCGTCCGCGTGTACCTGCAGGACACGCTTCGCGAGCTGCGCTCGCTCGTCGAGCCCGCACTCGCCGAGCGCCTGTCGTCGCCAGACGCGTCGGCTCGTGCGTTGGCTCGATGGACCGAGCTGGCCGCCGCACTCGAGCTGCCGACAGGGCTCGAGCGTGCCTCGCGACTCGCCACGCATCCAGACGCGCGCGTGCGCGTCGCCGTCGCGCGTGCCCTCCGCCGCGTGCCCACCAGGCGCTCGACGGAGAGCCTCGGCGTGCTCCTCCGCGATACCGACGACGCCGTGCGCGGCGCCGCGGCGCACGCGCTCGGCGAGCTTGGCGCGCCGTCGGCCATTCCCTCGCTGCTCGCCGCCGCGCACGACCCGTCGTGGAGCGTGCGCTATCGCGCCACGATCGCGCTGACGCAGCTCGGCGAGCAGGGGCGCGCCGCCGTGCGATCGCTCCGCACGGACGGCGACCGCTACGTCGCCGACATGGCGACGCTGATCACCGGGCTCGGCGACGGCGCCCTGCTCGACATGGCCGAGGCGTGATGCCGTCTGTGGAGGTCGTGGCGTTGCTTCATCGCGTGCTGTGGTGGGCGGATCACGGTGTCCTCGTGTATTTCCTGCTGCTCAACTCTTTCTACGCGTTCCTGCTGGTGCTCTCGATTCCCGAGTTATGGCTGCACTGGCGGATGGCGGGGGACGAGCAGTTGAGTCGATTGTTGGCATCCGATGCGTTGCCGCCGTTGAGCATCCTCGTGCCGGCGTACAACGAGGAGGTCACGATCGCATCGAGCACCTTGTCGTTCCTCACGCTCGCGTACCCGAAGTTCGAGGTCATCCTCGTGAACGATGGCTCGAAGGACCGGACGATCGAGGTGATGACCGAGGAGTTCGACCTGTACGAGGTGCCGCCGGCGTATCCGCGCCCGCTCGAGACGAAGCGAGTACGCGCGGTGTACCGCTCGCGCCGCCATTCGCGGCTCGTGGTGCTGGACAAGGAGAATGGTGGAAAGGCCGACTCGCTGAACGCGGGCCTGAATGCGGCGCGGCATCCGTACGTCGTCGCCGTCGACGCGGATACGCTCATCGAGCCGGACGCGCTGATGCGGCTCGCGCGTCCGTTCCTGATGGGAACGAACGTCGCCGCGGTGGGCGGTACGCTCCGCGTGGCGAACGGCTGCGAGGTGAAGATGGGTCGCGTCATCGACCCGCGCGTGGACTTCAACTGGCTCACTGGCTGCCAGGTCGTGGAGTACCTGCGCGCCTTCCTCTTTGGCCGGCTGGGCTGGAACACGCTCGGTGGGAGCCTCATCATCTCCGGCGCATTCGGCTTGTTCCGCCGGAAGTACCTGCTCGCGATCGGCGGCTACAAGACGGGCAACGTGACCGAGGACATGGACCTCGTGGTGCGCCTGCAGCGCTACCTCTACGAGAATGGGATCAAGGCGGAACTACCGTTCATTCCGGATCCCGTCGCGTGGACCGAGGTACCGAGCGACTCGAGAGTGCTCGGCCGGCAGCGCGAGCGCTGGCATCGTGGCTTGATCGGCACGATGATGACCCACCGGGACCTGTTGTTCAACCGCAAGTACGGGGTGATGGGCATGGTCGCAATGCCGTACTTCTTCTTCGGCGAGATGCTCGCGCCGCTGGTGGAGCTGCTCGGCTACGTCATGACTGCGGTCGGACTCTCGATCGGCGCGGTGGACACGAAGTTCGCGCTGTTGTTCCTCGGCTGCGCGGTGGGATATGGCACCCTGCTTTCATTCTGGGCGATCGTGCTCGAGGAGATGAGCTTCCGCCGCTACCGGCGTCGATCCGACCTCGCGCGACTGCTGTTCTTCGGGCTCATCGAGGGCCTGGGCTACCGGCAGCTCACCGTCTGGTATCGCCTGCAGGCGTTCTGGAAATACGTGCGTGGCAAGGACGATTGGGGCGTGATGACGCGAAAGGGATTCGGTCCGCCGGCACCGCCTCAGCGCAGCTAGCGTCGCCGTCCGCGTGTGAGGGTGATTGCCGGCACCACGATGAAGCTGTTGGGCCGCAAGTTGAGCGCACTTCGGTCGTAGAAGACGCCGATCTCCGGCCGCAGGATGAACGAGCCTTCCCCGAACTGCATGCCGGCAAAGCCGCCGATGGTGGGTGAGTCGCCCACGGCGCTCGTGCTGATGGGCACCACCTGCATCACGCGCAACCCGCCGAAGGGCACCATGCCCGACGTCTCGCTGCCGGAGGCGACGAGCGTTGCCTCGAAGTGCGCATGCTCTCCGCCGTTCACGATGCCGCTGCCGACGATGTACGCCAGCGCCGCTCCGCCTCGCTCTGCGTCACGAAACCGATTCTTGTACGTCATCACGGCCCCCAGCCCGGACGTGACGCGCAGCCCGATGTCGGATCGCTCGCTGGTGCCGTGACGCCACTCGCGATCCGCGCCGAACATGGGTGCGGAGACAGTGTCCCCTGGACCACTGAGGGCGTTCGGGATGAAGTAGTACGAGTGGCTGGTCGTGGTGCGCCCCTTGGCAATGGTCTGCGCAGTGGAGCCGACGGTGTACGGAAGGCACGCCGTGGAACCGAGAACGAAGGCGAGGGCGGGTGAGGCGAGGTGGCGGAAGCGCATTGGAATCTCCGGGAGTGGGGCGACACGCACACTCTACCGGTCCCGGAATTGTGCCTCCATACGTCAGATGACGTAGCCGCGGACTAGAACTAGCTAGCGACCCACGGCCTTACGCAGCGCATCAACTCCGCCGACAATCGGCAAGGTGATCGACGTCCCATCCAGATCCAACGTCAGCGCCGTCCCCGGCTGCGGGTGCAGCGTAAAGAACCCGTCGCTCGACAGAATCATGAGGGCAAGCTGCTGCCCCGGCAGGATGAACTGGTCATCCGGCTGGAGATCGAACGTCATCGTGTAGAACCGTCCCGGAACCAGCTTCTCGCCTGGCGCCTTGGAATTGAAATCGCCACCCCGCGTGAGCGCCCGGTAGTTCTGCGGATCGGCCCACCCGCGCGTGACCACGCCGCGCTGCCCCTCCGACCCAATCGCCGCCGTGTCGAACGGAAGCGTGATCAGGTACACGGAAAGGTTCGCCGCCGCCTTGTTCACCGCGAGCTTGATCGTCACCGTGGGGGTACCCGACAGATGGATGGTATCCGTCGCGGCCGGAAGCGCGTAGAGCAGTCGGTTGCCATTCGCGGGCGACGCCATCTGGCCGAGCGGCACCTGCCAGTCGTCCGTGAACGTCTCGCTCCCTTGGCTGCCCGGCGCAGCAAGGCTCAATGCCCCAACGCCAGTTCCACCGCGCGTAGGATGCAGCGTCACCGGCGCACTGCCGGGGACTGGATAATCCGCGTATGCCCGGGGCGCGGCGCCGCCGCGTCCTCCCGTCGGGGCACCACCCGCCGACGGCACGATCAACGCGCGCGGAGACTTCTCGATTCCGTTGTCGACGTCGTAGAGATAGTGCGCCCACCACTTGTTCACCACGTCCGCGGGCGGACCACCACCGTGCCCTCCCTGGTGCAGGTAGATGCGCGCTGCCGGGCTGATCTTCTTCAGTTCGTTCCACATCCGGATGGTGTGCTCCGGAACGACGTTCCAGTCGTTCAGGCCATGCGCGAAGAACACCGCGGCCGTGATGTTCTTAACGAGCGGCAACTGGTCGCGCGATGCCCAGAAATCATTGAAGTCGCCGTTCGCACGGTCGCGATGCTTCGCGAACAGCGCGTCGCGCCAATTCTTGTCGCAGTATTCGCGCACTCGGCCGCTGTGGACGAAGTCGTACAGGAAGTCGATGTCCTCACCCAGCCATCCCCCCGGCGACCGCACCAGGCCGTTGGAGCGGTAGTAGTGGTAGTACGACGTATTCGGCGCGATCGGGATGATGGCCTTCAGCCCGTCGACGCCAGTGATTGCGGCGGACAGCGGTGTCGTGCCGAGGTATGACGTCCCGATCATGCCGACCTTGCCGTTGGTCCAGCCAGTCGCGCGGATCTCCTCGTTGCCATCGACGGTCGTGTATCCCTTCGCGCGGCCGTTCAGCCAGTCGATCACGTACTTCGGGGCAGTCGTCTCCGGAACATCACCGACGGTCGGACATCCCATCGAAAGCCCCGTGCCCGGCTGCTCGGCCGATACCACGGCAAAGCCGCGCGGCACCCACGTGGACGCGAGACCGCCGAGATGGCGAAGGTTCTCGTTGAACGGCCGGTCCGGTCGCGGCGTCCGCGCCGGCGGCTCCACGCCGAGCTCCTGCTTCACGTTCCAGAGGTACTGCCGGGGTCCGTTCGTTCCACCGGCATATGGCGACGCATCCATGATCACCGGGACCTTGAGCCCCGCCCGCTCCGCCGCCGCCGAGCGCGTGACATCGACGTGGAGTCGGTCCCGTTTCCCGTCGCCGTCGGTGTCGAAGTCGGCCTCTACCCACAGGCGCGTCCGAACCCACTGGGTCGTGTCGGCGAACTCGGTCACCGGCATCAGCATGCCGTCCCGGATAATGGGGCCGAGCTTCCCGAGCGTCGCCATCGCCGACACGGGTGGGGTCCCGTCGCCACCGCCGCGTCCCTGTGCGTTCGCCACGGGAGCGGGGAGGGCGGCCAGGGCGACAAGGAGGCGCAGTCTCATGAGGGTCTCGTGGAAAGGTGATTCCGGTACCGGAAACGTCGACTCGTTACCGTGGCTCACGTCGCTCGAGACGCCCCTGATCGTGCTTCAACTCACCGGTGCGCTGCGCGACGATTCCTGCATTGCGATTCGCACGCTGAAGTCTTTGTTACGGCGTTTGGAGTCTCCTCGAGAGAACCGATAACGCACTTCAGCGCCGCCTGCGTACGCATTTCTTCGTCTTCAGCGTTCCGCAGTCTGGTCTTCTACTACGGCGTCTGTCGAGAGCGGAGTGCGCTGGTCGCGCCCCGATCTCCGGTCTGGCAGGGCGAAGGCGAACTCCGAGCCCCCCTCACGAAACTCGGCCCACGCGCGGCCGCCCAGCGCCTCCGCCGTCTCGCGTACGATGCTGAGCCCGAGTCCCGTTCCCTCGATCTCGGTGACCGTCTCGTGCGCTCGATAGAACCGCTCGAAGAGTTGCGCGCGTTTCTCCTCGGGCACGCCGAGCCCGTTGTCGCGCACGCGCACGACGATTTCGTTGGCGCCTGCCTCGGATCGCTCGCGCGCCGCACGCACCTCGACCCATCGGGGCGCCGCCTGCCGGTTGGTGTACTTGATCGCGTTCGAGAGATAATTGGTGAGGCAGAGCTCTACCGCGGCGGCGCTCACGTCCACATCCACGATCTCGTCGAGGCGAATCTCCACGCCCGCCGCCTGCGCGGCCTCGCGCACTTGCCGGACCGCCTCCTGCGCCGCCGCGCGCAAGCTGATGTTCCGCTGCTGGCGGACGTCGCTGCCGGTGCGCCCGATCGCGAGGATGTTCGTGACCGCCCCCTGCATCAGCCGAGCATTGCGCCGCACGATCTCCACGAACTTCACGCGGTCCTCTCGCGACATGTCGGGTAGCTCGTGGAGCATGTCGCTCGCGCCGAGGATCGTGCCGATGCGGTTCTTGATCTCGTGCGACACGGCGCGGTTGAACGTCCGGATGCGCTCCTCGCGCTCGCGTACCTCGTCGCTCGCGAGGCGAAGGAAGTGCGTGGCCGTGGTTTCCTGGATGATCGTGACGGCGCGAAAGAGCCGCTGCCCGCACGTGAGCAGCTCGCTCTTCGCGCAGGGCTCGGGCATTCGGTCGGCTTCGACCGCGAGGAAGTTGAACAGGATCCCGCCGAGGATCTCGTGCTCCTTGAGGATTTCGTAGACGTCGAATCCCTGCGCGTGCCGCAGGGCGCCGAGCTCGCGTGCCTTGCCGATCACCGGCATGTCCACGCTGATCTCGGCCGCCGGATTCTCGAGGTAGTCGGCGATTCCATCGATGAGCAGCGGGACGTGGTCGAGGAGATCGTCGGTTGGAAAAACCCGGTTGGGGTCGATCGACACCCGGTCCACGATGCGGTCGAGCCACCGCGCGGTGAGCTCCCGCTTCGAGATGCGCAAGCGGTCGGCAAGCGCGGCAGCGAGCGGGCACTCCCGCACGGAGTCTGTGGGCATTTGAAGTCAGGCGCCGTTCAGCTTGAACCAGAAGGATTGCTCCACGCGCTGGCGAACCGGCCTGCCACCAGCTTCGGCGGGGCGGTAGCGCGTGTTGAGCAGCGCGGTGCGACCCGCGTCGGCAAACAGCTTGTGCGGGGTGGAGAGAATCTCGATCGAGCGCGGCTCCACCTTGCATTCGGCGCTCACGATAATGCCTTGCCAGAGGTGCCGCTGCCGAGACCACCGGCGACGTCACCGTCGGATGTGTTGCGCACCGCCGTTCCGCCCGGCGGTCCCGCGCGCACCGGCTCGGCCGCCGCCGGAGCGACGACGTCGCTGATCGTGGGGACGGCCTTGAGGTCGATGTCGGGAATCGTCGTCGCGATGGATGTTGGTGCCACGATCGCCGGCGTTGCCGGCACCTTGGGTTGCGGGGCCGCAACGCGCGGACGCTGCGGCACCACGACCGGCCGCGGCTCGGGCGCGACGAAGATCTCCTTCGGCGGTACTGGCGGCGCCGCGACGTACAGGACGTGGTGCTCCTCGATCTTCTCGCGCGGCGGGATCACCACCTTCGACGTGCCGTACAGCGCGAGCGCGCCGAGTCCGCCGTGCAGGCACATGCTGAGCGCCAGTCCCTTCGACGATCCGAATGCTTTCGCTTTCGATTCAATGAGGGTCGTCATGAGCGCTCCGTAGTTCGGGATCAGCGATGTGTTGATCCCTCCTGTAAGGCCAAGATCGTGCCGAACATTTGAATCGCTCAGGGTGCCTTGGGGCGTCCTGCCGAATCAACGATTGCCGCCGAGTCCGCCGTCGTGCCCAGCGAGCGGACAATCGAGCGCCACACCGCGACCGGTAGGGCCGCGGTAGACTCCGGTTTGCACCTTCGGCAGCGCGGCCCTCTTGAGTCCGGGCGCCTGCTCGGCGATCACGTCTACGAGGTTCTCGTGCTCGCGCACGCAACCGAGCGTGAGCGCCACGACGGCGAGTGGCAGGCGGTGCATGGTGGCCCGTTGAACGAGAGGATTCCTGACGGATGTCACCACGCCGACAAGAAGCGATTTCCGAACCACCCGGCGACACTGAACCGGACTCGTGCGCCTAAGACCGCTTCGGGAGTGTCAGCATGAAGGTGCTCCCCTCGCCGGGAGTGCTCTCCACGATCAACTCGCCGTTCATGCCGCGCGCGAGGTCGCGGCTGATCGCGAGGCCGAGGCCTACTCCCTCCTGCGTTCGCGTGAGCTTGGAGTCGACCTGCACGAAGGGCTCGAACACGCTTGCGAGCTTGTCCGCCGGAATACCGATGCCGGTGTCGCGGACGATGATCATCGCCACCGCCCCATCGTCGCGACATGACACGTGTACCTCGCCTCCAGCAGCCGTGAACTTGATGGCGTTCGTGAGGAGGTTGAGGATCACCTGCTGTAGCTTGTCGCGGTCGGCTCGGACGCACAGCGCCTTGTCGCATTCGTCGAGCACGTACGTGAGCCCCTTGGCGCGCACCTGTGGCACCACCAGCGCCTCGCTGGACGCGAGTGCCTCGCCGATCATCACGTCCGTGATGTCGTAGTTGATCGTGCCGGTATCGACTTTCGTGTAATTCAGTACCTGGTTGATGAGGCCCAGCAGGTGACGCTGGCTCTGCTGAATGCGATGCAGGTCCGCGCGCTGCTCGGGAGTGACCGGACCACGCAAGCCGATCTCGATGAGCTCTGCGTATCCGCCGATCGCGTTGAGTGGCGTGCGAAGCTCGTGCGACATGACCGCGAGAAACTCCCCCTTGGTACGGTTGGCATCCTCGGCCTGCGCACGTGCGGTGCGCAACTCCGCCTCCGCGCGGCCGCGTTCGACGAGATGATCGCGGACGTCGAACTGCCGCTGTCGCGCGCGCAGCGCGGAACGCAGCGCGGTGACCAGCGTAGCCACGCGCACCGGCCGCTCGAGCAGCGTCACGTTCGCGCGCGCCACCACGTCGTGCAGCATTGGCGAGAGTGAACGCGAGAGCTCGCCCGTCCCCGTAAGCAGCAGCACGGGGACGTCCGACCACGGAGGCTGCCGCTCGAGCGCGGTGAGCAGTCGCTCGCGCGCGTCGCCCGCAAGCGCTTCCTCGGCGACGATCAGGCCGCCGACGTCTTCCCCGACTGCGGCACACAATGCACCAACGTCCGAGCAGAGGCGCGTGGAGAACCCCGCGCGCTCGAGCACGGACTGCGTCACGGAACCGTCGCGGCCGGCTGGCGTGAGGATCGCGAGCGGCGCGGTGACCTTCTGGGGATCCGCCGTCGCCTCGCGATCCACGCGCGCCCGACGCGCCAGACGCATACGCTCGGCCACTATTGGTTGCCGGCGCCTGACGGCTCGACGAGACTCAACAGGTCATGCTTTGCGCCGATGAAGCTCGGGACGCCCGTGAGGACCCCCTGGAACTCCTGCAACGGGGCGCCGACATGAAGCCCGCCCTTCTGCACGCGATACTCGCGGATGGTGCGTTCGTGATCGCCACTGCGGTTCTTCACCACCGACACCGACTGGCGTACCATGCCGCCGACCTCGAAGTACCGGAGCAGTACCACGGAATCCGCGAGGTAGCTGATCTCGGCCGCCTCATCGACCGGGCTTCCGAAGATGCCGCGCTGCACCAACGTCATGATGCACGTCACGCCCTTTGCCGAGAGATAGCTGAGGAGCTCGTGCACCTGGATCGGGAGCAGGCGCTCCTGCGGCATCGACTGGAGGTAGCCGTTGATGGAGTCGATGACGATCATGCGGACACCGTCGTTCTCAACAGCCGACATCACCTGCCATGAGAACTCGCCGGGCGAGTATTCCGTCGGCTCCACCTGCCGTAGGCCCAGTCGCCCATGGGCGATCATTGGGTCGAGGTCGAAGCCGAGCGCGTCTCCACGAAGCTGGAAGGTCGCGAGCCGCTCGTCGAACAGGAAGAAGCGCACTCGCTCGTTGCGCTTCACCGCCGCGGCTGCGTACTGCGTGGAAAGAACCGACTTACCCGTTCCAGCCGGCCCGGTGATCAGCAGGCTCGTGCCGGCGTGCAGGCCCCCGCCCAGCAACTGGTCGAGTCCGCGCGATCCGCTCAGTACGAGCGGCGCATCGCTCGGGCCGCCGCGGAGGTCCACCCGAAGGCGCGGAAACACGGCAATGCCGCCTGTCCGAATGCGAAAGTCATGGAAGCCGCCGCGGAAGCGCAGCCCGCGGAGCTTGATGACCTGGAGACGCCGGCGATCGGAGCCGTAGTCCTGCGCGAGGTGCTCCAATGCGATCACGCCATGCGCGAGGCTCTGGAGCTGAAGGTCGCCTTCGGGGGCGGTCTTGTCGTCGAGAAGCAGGACGGTGCATCCACGCTTGCCAAAGTACTGCTTCAACGAGAGGATTTGCCGCCGAAAGCGCAGGGGATCGCGCGCGAGCAATCGCATCTCCGAGAGCGAATCGAGCACCACATGCCGCGCCCCCGATCGCTCAACCGACGCGATCACCGACTCCATCGTCTGCTGGAGCTCGATCTCCGACGGGTGGAACAGCGTGTAGCCCTCGTCCGCGCCGCCGGCCATCTCCTCCGCGAGCTCGAACACCTCCACGTTATCGAGCGTCCATCCATGCGACATCGCCACGCCGGTGAGCTCCGCTCGGCTCTCCGAGAGGGTGACGTACAGTCCGGGCGTCCCCTGCGCGGCGCCTGCAAGCAGGAACTGGAGCGCGAGGGTGGTCTTGCCAGTGCCGGGCTCGCCATCGAGCAGGTAGAGGTGGCCGGCAGGCAGGCCGCCGCCGAGGATCTCGTCGAGTCCGGCGACGCCCGTGCTCACTTTGTTATCGGTGGTCATGTGACGGGCAGGAAGACGGTGAACGACGTGCCCGCGTCTGCCGACGACTCGACCGCGATGGTGCCGCCGTGGGCGGTGACGATACGGTCGGCGATGTAGAGGCCGAGGCCAAGGCTGTCCGTTGCGCCAGACGTGACCGCCTCCGTGCGGAGGCGCTTGAATGGGCTGAAGAGGCCGGGAAGCTCGGCAGGGGGAATCGGGCTGCCGAAGTTATGGACGCGGATCGTGGCCCCGGCCGGTTCTCCGCGTGCCGTGACGTTCACGGTCGTATTCGGAACCCCGTGCTGCACCGCATTGCCGATGAGGTTGGACAGGAGCTGACCGACTCGCCCGCAGTCCCACTCCCCGCGCAGCTCGCCGGTCGTCTCGACCGCGATCGAGACGTCCGGATGACCAGCGGTCAGCTCGTCCACGGCATTCTGGACTTCGCGCCCCAGGTCCATCTCCTTCCGCACGATGGGAAGGCCGGGACCGAGGCTGCTCCGCGTGTAATCGAGCAGGTCGCCGACCATCCGGTTCATCCGCTTCGAGCTGCTGGCGATGCGCGTCGTGAGCGTGAGGTGCGGCTCTTCCAGCTCTCCCGTATCCAGCATGAACTGCGACGCCATGATCACGGCACCGAGGGGTGACCGCAGGTCGTGGCCGAGCATGGCCAGGAATACTTCCTTGGACTGGTCGATGTTCTGTGAGTACCGAGTAATCGACTCGGCAAGCGCCTGGTCGATCGCCTCGTTGAAGCGCATGAGGTCGTCGAGGTCCTCGCCCGTCAGGGTTCCGTGGGCCGTCGTCCACAGCCTGATGACGCTCGCGCGAAGCGCCCGGTACTCCGACACCATATCCTCGACCGAGAATCCGCTCTCGGCGCGGTCGGCGCCATGGTCCTCGGCGGCGGTCTCGGGATCGTCCGTATTATCCGGCGCCTGACCCTTGGCCTTGTCGTCCTGCTCTGCGGCCGTCTGGGGGGTCCGGAGGTCACGCGCGATGACCTGGAGCATCTGGAGCGCGTGGTCGCGCAGTGCCAGGAGGTCCAATGCGATGCCTTCGGGACCACACGTCCTCGCGAAGGCGACCCACTCTTCGAGGATGGGTTCGGTGTTGTCCACTATGAAGTCGGCAAGCCGCACAGGGTCCCTTTGGGTGGAGCGCATGTCTTGACGCCCGGGGTTCGTTTGCAAGAGCGACACCAACACCGCCTGAGTCTGCCGGCAGTGGGGAGCAAATGCCCCGAGGAGTGTTAATGCCCCCGGCGCTCGTGTTTTTCGATCCTGCTCGCTTCACCGCTCTTGGCGCCACCCGTCGTGCTCGCACCTTGAACGTGCGGGCTGCGATCACCGGTGAGATGCGCGCAACTCGAGCGGCTCGGTGACGATTGTATTCACCGGCCTCATGGCTCTGCTCCGCGAGCGACGAGGCAACATGGTGGTAACGCGCGCGCCGAACCTGCACGACGGGCTGAGCGCGTTCGCGCGCGTCGAGCGACGCCCGCGCTAGAGCCGTATCCCGATCGTGATCGGAATGACCTGGTAGGTCACTCCATCGCCCTCGACACGCTTGAAGCGGACGTCGAGCCGAAGCGTGAAATTGCGGACCACGACGTACGTCCCCGCGCCGACATTGAATCCGAGCCGGTTCTTCGGCCCCGAGTACGAGATCGTGCCTGACTGCACGCGATCCTCGAGGCGCGCGTACGTCCCGCCGCCCGTGACATACGGGAGGATCGTGCCCGGTGCCATCATTGGCGCCCAGAGCACGACGTTCGCATTCACGCCGAGATCGGCGCTCTTGAGCGACACGCCGCTGGGCTGTCCCTTGGCGCTGAGGCTGGAGTAGCTCCCCTCGATGCGGGCGCCGAGTGTGCGTGCACGTGGTGCGCGGAAATCCCAGGCGCCGCCGACGGTGTAGCCCACTGAGAGGCGGTTGGCAGTAGCCCCGGATGGGACGACCGCGCCGACGAAGGGTGTGAACGACGTGGTCGATGAGTTCTGGGCCAAGGCGACTGGCGCAGCGAGGAGGAACGCGAGCGCGGCGAGGCGAGAGGACATGTGAGACCGAATGAGTGGGGACGGCGAGGGCCTGAGAAGCATACACCGACGGGCGGCATGTGGCTTTGCGCGCTCCGCGGCGCGCATGGCCCGGTTCTTCCCTTCGCTCCGCTCCATAACCGGAACAGGGAGTGTTTGATGTCCTCGATTTTCGATGACGTGACGCAGCAGCTTGCTGGAGCCAACCTCACCCAGCTCAGCCAGCAGATCGGCGCCGATGAGGCGACCACGCAGCAGGCCGTGCAGGCCGCCTTGCCGATGCTTCTCGGCGGGCTCGCGAAGAATGCATCGAGTCCTGACGGAGTTGCGTCGCTGAGCAGCGCGCTCGGTGCCCATGCAGACGGAAACGCGCTCACGAATCTTGGCGGCCTGCTCAGTGCGCCGCAGCAGTTCGCTGGCGGCGGCATCCTCGGCCACATTTTTGGCAATCGTCGCGAGACGGTGGAGCAGGGGGTTGGCCAGGCAACGGGACTTCAGGGGCAGCAGATCGGCAAGCTGCTCATGGTGCTGGCGCCGATGGTGATGGCCGTGCTGGCGCGCAAGCAGCAGGCGAGGCCGAACACGGCGGATCGGTCGGCGGCGCCGGTGGACGCGTCGCTTCCGGATGTACTCAACCGCGAGGCGGCTGAAGCGCAGGCCCGCGTGCCGGGCGGGCTCGGTGGGCTCATCGGCATGCTCGATCGTGATGGAGATGGGAATCCGTTGAACGACCTTGGGCGAATGATGGGAGGGAAGGGCGGGCTTCTCGGCTAGCTGTTGGGTCAGAGTGGGCTAGCTGTTGGGGCTAGCTGTTGGAGCTGTTGGGAGCTGTTGGGGTCAGAGCTGTTGGGGTCAGAGTGGGGTGACCGTTGGGGTCAGAGTGGGGTGGGTGTTGGGGTCAGAGTGGGGTGGCCGCCAGGGTCAGAATGAATCCGGCGACGCGTCAGATATCGTCGCTGCGAACGCCGGATGCTCCTGGAACCACGCGAGGTCTCTCGGACCGCCGCGCACTCTCGCCGAACGGCTCGCGCGGTACTCGAGCTCGCGCTGGTGCTCTGCGCTCAGGAGGCTGCTGCCCGCATTCGTCGCCCGACGGATGGCGCCGATCGTCGCTTCGTCGAGAGGGCTGGCGAACATTGCCCGATAGGCCGTGCGCCGCTCGGCATCGCTGGGCCCCAACGCATCGAACAACGCATGCGGAGTGAGTAACCTATCGCACTCCCCCGTGGCCGAGTGCCGAAAGCTCGACCACCGATAGGCCCCGGGATGGGTGACGATCCCCGCACGCACGGGATTGAGCTCGATGTACCGGCTACAGGTGAAGAAGTAACGGGCGGAGTCGATGAGCACCGAGCGGAATCGGCCCTCCCAGAGCGTTCCCGTCCTCGCATTGCGGTCGTTGAAGTAGCGTACATACCGGCGCCCTAGCATTTGCATCAGCTTCGATGCCGTACAGGCGTCTTGGGGAGTGACGAGCAGATGCACGTGGTTCGACATGAACACGTACGCGTGGATTGCGCAGCCAGCCTTTTGGGCTGCCTCCCCCAGTGCACTCTTGTAACACAGCACATCGTCGGCGTCGTTGAAACACATCGCTCGATTGTTGCCGCGCTGGATGATATGGAGGGGTTGTCCTGGCCTGACGACTCGGACTGATCTGGGCATGGGCGGGCAGGGTTTCTGGACGTGAGTAGGTGCTGTGCGCGAGACAGTCTGTCGCACTTCCACCGGTGGCGTCGCATCGTATTGCCGCAGGACGGATTATTTGCCCGCCGACTCTGACCCAACCGCCCCCCCACTCTGACCCCAACCGCCCCCCCAC
>JBKJMP010000638.1:0-10253 GCA_046596395.1 Gemmatimonadaceae bacterium | reverse complement strand
GAGCGAGTCAATGCCCTTCTGGCCGAGGTGGTCGGGCTGGATGTTGAGCACGGCGCCGACGTCCACGTGACGCATGGCCATGCCGGCGCGGAGCAGTCCGCCGCGCGCGGTCTCGAGAATCGCGACCTCAACCGCCGGATCGCTGAGGACGATGCGCGCCGATGTCGGGCCGGTCATGTCGCCCTCGACGGTGCGCTGCCCGTCGATGTAGACGCCGTCGGTCGTCGTAAGGCCGACGCGCTTGCCCGCAAGCTTGTGGATGTGCGCGAGCAGGCGCGCAGTGGTCGTCTTGCCGTTCGTGCCGGTGATCGCCGCGATCGGGATGGTGCTCGGCGCGTTCCGAGGAAACAGCATGTCGATCACCTTCCCCGCTGCATCGCGCGGACGTCCCTCACTCGGCGCGGTGTGCATGCGGAAGCCCGGCGCCGCGTTCACCTCGCAGACGGCCCCGCCGACGTCCTTGAACGACTGCGTGATGTCAGGCGAAAGGAAGTCCACGCCGCCGATGTCGAGGCCGATCGCCTGAATGGCGCGCACCGCCATTTCGGCGTTGTCGGGATGGACGACGTCCGTCATGTCCGTCGCCGTTCCGCCGGTGGACAGATTCGCCGTGAGGCGGAGGTAGACGTTCTCGCCGGCGGGGGGAATGGTCTGCGCGTCATAGCCGAGCTTCGCGAGCAATCCCATCGCCTGTTCGTCGAGCGCGATTTGGGTCAGGACCTTCTCGTGCCCGATACCACGCCGCGGATCCGTGTTCACCTCGGCGACGAGCGCCTCGATCGTGTGCACGCCGTCGCCGACGACCTTGCCCGGCTCGCGCCTCGAGACCGCCACCAGCTCGCCGTTCACGACGAGCATGCGATGATCGTGGCCGGCGATGTAGCTCTCCACGATCACGCTACGCGCGTGCTCCTGCGCGCGACGAAAGCCCTCGCGCACTTCGTCCGCCGTTGCGAGCGCGATGGATACGCCGCGACCGTGGTTGCCGTTGTACGGCTTCGTGACCACCGGATAGCCGATGCGCTCGGCAGCTTCGACGGCGCGGTCGGCGGCCTGAACGAGCCGCTGCTTCGGCACCGGGAGCCCGAGCCTCGAGAGGATGCGGTTCGTCTCCTCCTTGTCCGACGCGAGCTCGACGGCCACGTGCGACGTGCGACCGGTGATGGTCGCCTGGATGCGCTGCTGGTTGCAGCCGTAGCCAAGCTGGATCAGGCTCTGCTCGTTGAGGCGGAGCCACGGGATGCCGCGTTTCTCCGCGGCGTGCACGATGCTCGCCGTACTCGGCCCCAGTGCCCGGCGCTGCGCGTAGCGGATGAACGCATCGCGGCGCGCGGCGAGATCGAAGGTATCGTCAGCGTGCCCATCGGGGCGCAGCTCGCGCGGCAACAGGTAGTGCAGCAGGTCGAGTGCGACGTCTGCCGCCTCGATGCCGACGTCGTCCTGCTCGTACTCGAAGACGACGTCGTAGACACCGGGGCGTGCGGTCTCACGCGTCTTGCCGAAGGTGACCTTCACACCGGCGACGTTCTGGAGCTCGATCGCGACGTGTTCGAGGACGTGTCCGAGCCAGGTGCCCTCGTCCTCGGTCATGCGGCGGATGAATCCCCCGGGCTTGCCGTACGAGCAACCGTGCTCCCTTAGGCCGGGAAGGGCGTCGAGGAGGCCGTTGATGAATCCATCGCCGAGCCGCCGGGTGGGCCACGCCTCGAGCGGGCCGAGGTCCAACTCGAGGCGGATGACCGGAAAGTGCGCGTAGTGGCTGGGTCCTACATAGGTGGATCGCTCGAGGATTTCCATGGGATGCGGAAGCTAATTCCCCACCCCGGCGGGGGTAACGTGTCACCGCACTGTCCGCGAGGCGAGGTATTCCTCGAGCGCCTGGCGCAGCTCGAAGCGTGGGCGCTCTAGCTCTGAACTGGAGCACACACTCCCGTCCTCCCCTCAAGACCTATCGGCCTGTGATGGAGGTGCTCGCGCCGACGGCGCGCCGCGTATTGAGGTCGAACTTCGCGCCCGCCTCGAGCACGTACACCTTCGCCCCGACGAGCGTCACCTCATCGCCGGGCTTTGCATCGGCGATCGAGGACGATGTAACGTCGGCGGGATCGATGATCGTCACGCGGCCGGTGCCCTGCACCGAAACGATATCGTCGGGCCCGATGAACGCCGCGGTATCCTCGTCCACACCGAGGCCAAGGGCGAACGGGTTGTAGGCAAGCGCGGTGAGCAGGCGTCCAAGGCGATCGCGTTCCCTGAAATGCTGGTCCACGATCACCTTGTTCGTGAGGCCGAGACCTGCGCACATCATGACCATCCCGGCATGTGGAGTGTCGCCTTCGTCGCCGTAGGCGATCATGTGCTCGCTCAGGAACGCGGCGCCCGCGCTCGTCCCCGCCACGGGCACCCCCGCCGCATTGCGCAGTCGCAGGAGCCTTGCGGCCTGCGTACCGCCGATGATCGACGTCAGCTTCAGCTGGTTGCCACCCGCGATGAAGATGCCCGTGGCCTCGCCGAGCCACGCGAGCCAGTCGCTGTCGTCGCAGTCGCTGCGCCGCTCGAAGTTGAGGGACTTGGCGCGCGCCACCTCGTGGCGGACGAACACGCGCTCGTAGAACGTCCCCATGTCCGGTGCGCTCGACGCGGTGGGAATGATCGCGATGCGCGCGTCGGAACCGCCGGCGAGGGCGACGAACCGGTCGAGGATCGAATCGTCGAGCAGCTTTCCGCCGATCGGGATGATGAACCCGCGCGGAACGTCGGGATGGGTATGTGACGGCATTCCTGAGCAAGGTAGCGACGGAAACGACGCTCGCGGGGCTTGCCACTTGCGACGCGACCCGGCACACTCTACAGCTGTAGAATGTCTATCGTAATCACCCCACTCCATGCACCTCCGACTCGTTGCCCTCTTCGCTTGGCTCGCCCTCCCGGCGACGCCGGCTCGCGCCCAGGTGACGAGCCCTGCCTCCGCCACGACTGCCCTTCGCGTGTTCCTCGACTGCGACGTCGGCTGCGACTTCGATTACCTGCGCGTCGAGACGCCCTGGGTCGCGTTCGTACGCGATCGTGCAGTGGCCGACGTCCACCTGCTCGTGGTCCGGCAGGAGACGGGTGCGGGCGGGCGGCAGTACACCATCCGCGCCCTCGGTCGCGAGGCGTTCGCCGGACGCGCCGACACACTGCTCTTCGCGACCGAGCCGGGTACGACGGAGGATGTCCGGCGCGCCGAGGTGCTTCGTCACATTCAACTCGCCCTCGTGCCGTTCGCGACACGCACCGGGCCCGGGCGTTCGCTCCGCGTGGTCGCGGCCACGCGCGACGATGAGGACGACGAGCGACCGGCGGGACCGGATCGCTGGAACGCGTGGGTCTTCGAGATCGGCGGGGGCGGCGGCATGGAGCGCGAGCAACAGCAGAGCGACTTCTCCGTCAACGGCGAGTTGTCCGCCCGGCGCATCACGTCCGCGCTCAAGCTCGGCGTGGAGCTCGACGCCAACTTCGACCGGTCGCGCTATACTCGACGAGGACGAAGTGGGGTTCAGCCACACGTTCGGGTCGATTTACAACTCGGTGGTGGATCTGCGCTTCGACATGGGGCCGGGTGAGATTCTTCGGTGAAGTTCAAGCCCAGACCGCGGAACGCTGATGACGCAGAAACAGCGCACGCCGAAGTCGCTGTCACTGCGTCATCCAACAACGAGGAACGCATCTGCAGCACCGCCGGCGGGCGTTCTTCCTGCGTCATCAGCGTTCCGCGGTCTGGGCTTCTTGCGGACTTTCCTTAGCAGCCTTAGTCGCGACTCACAACTTCTCGAACCAGAGAGGGACCCCGTAGTCGTAGGTCAACTCTTCACCCGCCTCCACATCACGGAGCGTGATCACCGACATCGTCTCCGGCTCGGGGCCAGTCTCGAACTCGATGTTCGGATCGTCGGAGTGGTTGTAGAACATCAACAGCCCGCCGCCCATCACGAGTTCGCGGCCCGGTTCCTCGCTCCAGTACAGGAGATATTGCTCGAACACGGTGAGGCCGTCGTCGCGCGAGAGCATGTCGGTTGCGGGGACGATGATGACCGGCGAGCGCTCGACCTCCGTGCCTGCCTTGCAGGCGACGGCCGCGATCACGCACCGCCCCCGCCGCGCATCGACCTTCCAATCGACCATGGCCTGCGGACGACGACTCAACGCGCGGTTCCTCGCGGAGCGTCGCGCACTGCGCGGTCGTGCTCACCGAGACCGACCATCCCGAATCGCACCGAGGGATTGCGCCGCGAATCGGGCTTCCTGAATGCACGCGCAATGCGCTCGGCAGTCGCCGTGTCTCCCTTCTGGAGGGCGATCCGTGCGTCCACTTCCGTCCACGGCGCGGCGCCTACCCTTTTCAGGTAGTGCGCGAACATCGTGTGATGCGTGGCCAGGTATCCCAGCAGTGCGACGGACTGCGAGGAGCCCCGGACCTGCTCACCATTCGGGCCGGACATGCTGTCGAGAATCGCGATTGGTCACCGAGCGCCAAGCGTAACTGCTCCGTTATGTCCGTCTTCGATTGGTCAGGCGGCATGCCGAGGGAGTGGGTTCGTTCCGTGCAGACGCGGCTCAGATGGGGCGGCAGACAGGTGTGCGGAGCACCCGCGCCGGCGGCCTTTTCATGAGCAAGATGCGAGAGGAAACACTCGTCGTCCAGCGATGCTGCGCGGTATCAGCTCTTGGCGTGGTGTCGAGCCCGGTTGAGCGGCACCCATCCTGCTTACTCAGATGATTATTTGCCTTCACCGGATGCCTCCATGAGATTCCTCGCTGCGCTCGTTCTCTGCACCCCCATCGCGGCGCAGGCCATGCCGGCCCCGCGCAACTGTGACGGGGTGCGCTTCGATCGCCCCGTCAAGGCGACCGCCTTCCTTCAGCTCGACGACGACGCCCACCGGCCAACCCTCGACTACGCGCGCGTCACGAAGGATCGCTGCGCAACGGCGTCCATTGCGGGCGTGCTGGCGTTCACCCCGACCACCGACGACATCGTTGCCATGGACGACGGTGGCCGTGCGACTTTCCGCGAACGGACTGTGGCTTATGACCGGGAGCTGACCCTTCGTTCCAGGTCCGACGGGAGCCTCGAACGCCGGTATCGGGTCGATGGCCGCCCGGCGGAGTACGACGACGCCGCTCGGCGCTGGCTTGCTGCCTACCTCCCTGCGCTGGTTCAGGAGACGAGGTGGAACACATCGCCTCGCGCGGTGGCCGTACGTCCGGTCGGCCGGATCGAGCGTGCCGACGACTGGCGCCCCGCGCCGCGCGACCCTCTGACGCTCGAGGATTCGCTGGTGGACATCCAGTCGAGCCGCGAGAAGGCCCTGACGCTCCGTCGCCATGCGCAGACGTCGGATCGCGTGACGCTCGCGATGGTCATGCGTGTGGCCCGTACCATTCCCAACAGCACCGACAAGGCCCTGCTGCTGGAGTCCATCGCGCCGCGCTACCTTGGCGCCAGCGACTCGGCGCTCGCCGCGGCGTTCTTCCGGACCGCGCGCACCGTGCCGTCATCCGAGGAACTGCGGGACCTGCTCATCGCCGCGGTGCCCTTCGCGAACGGCTCTGATGCCGTGGTCCATTCGATCATCGACGCGGCGCGTCTCGTTCCATCGTCCGGCGACCGAGCGGATGTGCTCGCGAGCCTGGTGACGAGCAACGCGGTGAAGAGCGAATCCGCCCGCGAGAACTTCGTCCACGCCACACAGGAACTTCCGGGTGAGCGCGATCGTCGGCGGGTGATGCTGGCGGCATCGCGGCATTAGTTGGAGGAGTGGATGCCCCGTGCTACTGCGTCGCCATCGCCATGGCTGCACAGCCGGGAAT
Source organism: Gemmatimonadaceae bacterium (assembly GCA_046596395.1). Lineage (GTDB taxonomy): Bacteria > Gemmatimonadota > Gemmatimonadetes > Gemmatimonadales > Gemmatimonadaceae > AG11. The sequence goes on along the minus strand of JBKJMP010000638.1, from coordinate 4,400 downwards.
CCGGGGGTTTCGGAGGATCGCCCCTTCCATCCGCGCCACGCGCATGAGCCATTGGGCGCGCGTGGTCTCCGGCGCCAGCGATGCGAGCAGTTCCGGCGTGCGGTACATGAGGTCGAGCATGGCCGAATCGGATGGGAAACGTGCCCACGTACGTTGGAGAACCTCGTACGTCGCGCGTACGTCAGGACCCGCGCCGAAGATCAGTTCCCGAAGATTCGTGCAGGGACTCGAGGCAAGGAGCAGGAGCATTTCGGACCGGAGTCCCCGCTGTTCCCGCGGGTCTTCGGCGATACGACGGAGCGCTGATCGCACCGCGCTGGGATCGCCCACATCACCAGCGGCCAGCAACGTGGAGGCGGCTCGAACGTCGGCGCGACTATCGATCAGCGCGATGACGGAATCCGTCCGGGCCTGCAGCCGCGCACCGCGAGGGTCACCGATGACGGCGTAATACTGGACCAGGCCGTGTCGTCCGATGCCGACCACGACCGCGCCGACCAGCTCCTCGATCAGCGTACTCGAGTTGTCGATCATGACGAACCCCGCAGAAATCACGCCGCGCACGGCGACCTCCGCGGAGTCGCGCCGCCCCTCCGACAGATGGTAGGCTGCTCGTGCGACGCCCGCATACGCCATGTCCTTGACCGAGGAGAAGGAGGGAATAGGAAAGTTCCACGCCCCCCCCGCGCTGTCAGCAAATGGAAGCTTGTAGCGCGCCCCCGTATTGTCGGTGCGTGGCGCTCGCGCCATCGTGTCGAACGCACGCCAGTGCGGCGCATTCGCCAGCGTCTTCAGGTACGCCTTTTCCGGGCCGGACAATCCCTTGTGTGCGGCCTCCATGATTTTCAGGACGCTCGGAATGCCGACGGTCATGTCGGGCCGCGCCGTGCGGAAGAGCGACGAATCCAGCGCCCCCTCCCATGGGCGCGGCGGCAGCGCCGGCTGCGGCACGGGCAGCTCAGCGAATTTCGATACCTGTGACCGGCCGCGCTTCGACGTCAGTGCGTAGTATGCACGACCCGCCTCCAGCGAGGTGATCGCCGGATCCCGAGGCAGCATATACTCCCGCGCAACGGACGCGACCTGCAGCTTTTGACGCGTGTTGGAGAACTTCGGCACCGTGATAGCCCAGAATGCGGGCCCGAAGGCAGCGACCAGCAACAGCGGCGAGAGCAGCAGCGCGCCGACGACCACCAGGATGGAGGCGGCAACCGCCGCCACGCGTCCCGCCTGCGGCGCGTCGGGCGTACCCCGGCCGAGCGTCTGATCGCCGCGCGCGGCGTCGAAGCTCGCGTACCACGAGCCTGCGAGCTTCGCCCTGTCGCGCGGCACGCCCGACATCTTCTTCTTCCGGCCCGCGGCGAATGCGGCGCGCTCGGCTCCCTCGATGCGCATCGCCGCCAGGGCGCCCAGAAGTGGTACGATCGCCGCCAACCACAGCGCACGAGCTGGGGCAAGCCCAGTCGACCCCGCAACCACGATGATCAATAGCATCGGAACGATCGACAGCGCGCTTGCGAGCGAAATCAGCTCGCGCCGGATTCGCCTGCGGCGAAACGCGCTTCGGCCCTCGGGCCCGATCGCCGCATACTCGCGCGCGCCGGCGATCATGCTGCCCGAGTCCGCCTTGTGATCCGACGCCACTTCGAGCACCGTGGTCCAGGCGTACCCGTCGCGGAGCGCCTCTGACGTGAGACGACCAAGCTGCACGGCGCGTCGTGCCGCGAACAGGAGCTGTGCGACCGCCGCCGCGCCGGCGAGCGCGAGCAGCAAGGTGCCGGGCGACGTGAACGCCGCCTCTATCCTGGGCCCGTTCAAGGTCAACGTGAGCAGCGAGAGGAGCATCAACGCGCCGCCGATCCAGAACAGCGTGCTCAGGCGACGCAGCGTACCGTGCAGCTCCTCGAGCCCTGGTGGCGGCCACTCCAGCAGCGCCGTCCCGCCCGCGGACAGGCGCTTCGACACCTCGAGCGCACTCGGACGCCTCTCCGCCTTCTTGTCGAGACACCGCGCGATCAGTGAATCGAGCTCCGCATCCACTTCGGGGCGGCGCTGCGAGAGAAGCGGAGGCACGTCGCGGAGGTGCGCCGCGATGAGCTGGTTCGGCGTCGTCCCCTGGAACGGCCCACTGCCGGCGAGCAGCTCGTGCGCCAGGAGCCCGACACTGTAGATGTCGGTCTTTTCACTCACGGGCTCATTGATGAGTTGCTCGGGGCTCATGTACTGCGGGGTGCCGAGCCAGATCCCGGTGCCGGTGAGCTTGGCCGCGCTGCCATCTGCCGTCGGGGCAATCGCGGCAATGCCGAAATCGGAGACGAGCGACCGGCCAGTGGCATCCTCGTACAGGATGTTCGCGGGCTTGATGTCCCGATGGATGATGCCCTGCTGGTGGGCGGTCGCGAGGGCGGCCGCTACTTCAGCGAGGGCACGCCTGCCATCCGCCAACGGAAGCGGGCCCTCCTCATCCACGCGCGCCCCCATGCTGCGGCCGGCAACGTGCTGCATCACGAAGTACGGGGTTCCGTCGCTCAGCTCCCCGACGCCATGGATGGCCACGATGTTCGGATGCGAGAGCGCGGCGACGGCCTGCGCCTCGCGCTCGAACCGCTTGCGCGCATCAGCGTCAGCGGCGAGCCCTGCCGAGAGCACCTTCACGGCGACCAGTCGCTTGAGGGCGGGCTCGCGCGCGAGAAACACACGCGCCATCCCCCCCGAACCGATCAGTCGCACGAGCAACAGGTTCGGGGCGAGTGCCGAGCGGAGACGGGATTCGAGTCCCTCGTCGTCCGGCAACTCGCTGTCAGTGGCCGCGCGGGTAACGCTGACGCTGGATGAAGGGGGGTCTACCCGGTCTGACATGTGTGAAGGATGGAGTGCGGCCCAAGATACCAATCGGACTGCCCCGGGCAATCAGCGGGGACCGCAGTCCATCCCGACATCGATGACGGGGTGCCCGGCTTCCCGCCGCCCCGCACCGGACTGAGGGGACTACACCGCGTCGGACAACGAGCTGAAGGTGAACTCCCGCACCTTGATGGGCGGCATGTAGGTGGCGCCGCCGGCGCCAAGGTTTTCGGACGCATTGATGCGAATCGCGGGGCCCATTGGCTCGAGGTTGTTGAGGAAGAAGATGGGTGACTCGTTGAAGCGGAAGTTCTTCACGGGGCGCGTGACCTTGCCATTCTCGATGAGGAACGTGCCATCGCGCGTGAGACCCGTATACGAGATGGTGCGCGGATCGGTGCCGCGAATGTACCAGAACCGGGTGACGAGGATGCCCCGCTCCGTGCTTTTGATCATCGCGTCCATCGACGTGTCGCCGCCGAGCATGCGCAACGCCCCGGCCGAGCGAGTGGGCTTCATCCCTTGCTTCTGGGCCCAGAACCGGTCGTAGTTCAGGTTCTTCACCACGCCGTTCTCGATCCAGACGACCTTCTCGAGGGGCATGCCGTCGTTGTCATAGCCGCCGTTCGTGCTGGGGCTGTCCTCGGGATCGGAAACGAGCGTCACCCGCTCGTCCACCACCTTGAGACCGAGCTTGTTGCCACCGCCGGCCTTCGAGAAGAAGGAGCGTCCCTCGTCCGCGCTGCGCGCCTGCATCGCGTTGGTGATCATCTGCACGAGGTTGCCGACTGCCGTCGGCTCGAGGATCGTCACATAGCGACCGGGCTCGATGGCCACCGGGTTCTGCGAGCCCTTCGCCTTCTGCACCGCCGTCGCGCCAACGCGCTGCGCATCGATGTCGGCGAAGGTATCGCCGTCGCTGCAAGCCCAGCCGCTGCCGGTGCCGTCCTTGGTGCGCACGGTGGCCGTCATTGTGACGACGGCGCGAGAGTCGTAGGCGAACAAGCCCTTCGAGTTCGCGAGGGCGCTCGCGCCAGCGCGACACTCGATGAATCCCGTGGCAATCAGGCCCGCGGCGCGTGATTGGTCGGTGACCTTCTTGGCCGCGAGTGCGCGCTCCGTTGGCGTGGGCATCGAGATGGTGCGCAGCCTCGCTGGCGGGTACTCCTGTGGGCCAAGCTCCGGCATCCGCTCGGGATTCGGCGGCACCAGCTTGGCGATCTCGGTCGCCTGTTTTGCCGCCGCTGCGAGGGACGCTTCGTCGAGACGATTCGTCGTCACGCTCGACGCGCGCCCGTCGACGATCGCCGTGATCGTGACGGAGACGTCGCGGTTCTCACCGCTGGTGGTCACCTGGTTGAGCGCGAATCGTGTGTCGGCGCGTGCGCTGCTGTTGATCGTGACGCGCGTCTCGTCCGCCGGCGAATGCTTCAGTGCGCGCTGCGCAATCGCCTCAGCTTCCGCGCGCGAGAGGATCTCGACCGGGGCATAGAGCGACCTGGGTGCGAACATGCTCATGCTCTCCGTCCGGTGTTGATGATGTTGGTCTGCGTGAA
>JBKJMP010000250.1:0-2550 GCA_046596395.1 Gemmatimonadaceae bacterium | reverse complement strand
GGGTCTGCGTCCAACCCCACAGGTTGGCCCGGGATGAGGGCCACGTGAGGCGTGCCCCCGACAATGTCCGATTCACGAGACGAACACGCCCCCTAAGTGTCGGGGAACGCGTGTTTTCCAGCATCAAAGGAGATGCACATGACCCGGATCCGAAACAGAGGACCTTCGTGCCTGGTGGCGGTGGCCTGGGCGATATCGCTCGCCTGTGGCGCCTCTCACTCGCAACCCGTTACTTCCCTAACGTCAAGGAATGCGGCTGGGAGTGGCCGCACGCGTCAGGCAATCACTGCCGCCGAGTTGCGGCAGGCCTCGGGTTCAAACGCGCTCCAGATCATCCAGCAATTACGGCCCGAGTTCCTCCGCGGCCGCGGGTCGCGGCACCCGATCCGCGCTTTCGTTGATCACACTCCCATCGGGGGAATCGAGGAGCTACGGTCGCTGCCCGCGGCAGTTATCGTCACGATCCTCCATCTCGACGCCCACGCGGCGACGCAGCAGTTCGGATCAGGACACTCGGCGGGGGCAATTCATGTGATTACCGCCAGGGGTCCACGGTAACGGCCTTACCGGCGCGAAACCGCTGTCCTCCGCGCGCTGCCGGCCCGGACGAGGCGTGCGGAGGGTCCGCCTTGTAATCAGTTCATTTTGTCATTTCAGGTCCATCGCGTACAGATGGTGAATGCTCTGATCACTGAGATACAGCGGCGAGCCGTCCGGTGCGACACCCATCCACGGCAGCGCAACGCCCCACACCCACCGACTGTCGCCAAGAGTGCCGAGCCGCTCGACGAGGCCGTCCCGCACGCGTACGCGATAGAAGTCGATGACGGGCGGCATGCTGTGGAAGTGCAGATACTCGCCGCTGGCTGGCCAGTAGGCGCTGAGGATACCCTTCATCCGCGCCAACTCGCGCCATCTGCGAGTGGCAAGGTCGTACAGCAGGAGCGCGACACGATCTCGAGACACCGCGGCGATGTGCCTCCCATCTGGCGACCACGCCGGCTCGCGGACCGTGTCGGAGCCGGCGATCTCCGTCTCGATTCCCGTTTCCAGGTTCAGCACGCGAATGCCCAGTGGCGAACTCCATGACAGGGCGTCGCGAGCGAGCGCGAACGCGAGAGACGCTCCGTCGGCCGACCATGTGGGAGACGATTCGAGGCGACGGTGCGACGTGAGCGGTCGTGGCGTTCCGCCGTCGGCCGACACGAGATAGATCTTCCACGGCAGGTTGCGCACTTGCGCCTCGAACGCGATGGTCTGTCCGTCCGGCGACCATTGAGGCCGGCGCGCGCGCATCGGCGGAACGGTGAGCTGGAGGCGGCGCGCGCCGTCACTCTCGCTGCGCCATAATTGCGTTTCGGGATAGGTGACGTAGGCCATCCGCTTGCCGTCGCGCGTGTAGGTCAGCCACTCCGCGGACAGCGCCGCAGGATGCGGAACGAAGCGGCCGGATTGTGCGTCGTACCGCGCGAGTTCACCACGTAGCTGCCAGCCCAGCGCGAACAGCCGATTCGCGCCCGGCGCGACACGCGGCCGAATGAAGTTGGTCGGTCCGCTGGTGAGCTGGATGGGCCCTGGTCTACCTCTCGTGAGTCGCGCCCCGCGATTTGGCAACGCCCACAGATGCGTGCCCTCCGGCCGCGTCGCCTGGAACACATAGTGTCGCCCGTCGGTCGTCCAGCTCCCGCAGCATTCGTTGGGCGGCGTGTTCCATCCTGACAACAGCGGTCGCGCCCCGGTGCCGTCGAGTGATACTTCCCACAGCGCCGGCAGCGCCGTAGTGTCGACATTGAATACCGTGTAGCGGAGCCGCTTGCCGTCGGGACTGAACGCGGGCCAATAGGGTCGTCCCGGGGCCGTCAGCAGCTTGCGGGAGCCGGACCCGTCGGCGTTGGCGACGAAGATGTTGTTCCCATTCATGTAGACAAGGGTCGTTCCGTCCGCTGACCACCCAGCGGCATGTCCGTCCAGCGAGCCGAGTCGCTTGGCCGGTCCGCCCCCCACGGGCCAGAGCCACAGTGGGCCTTCCAGGCCCTTGAACTCGGAGAACACGACGTGGGAGTTGTCCGCGGTGGTGCCGAGCACCTGCACCGACCGGCCGGGGCCCAGCGGTTCGATGGGAATCGCCTCGCCCCCAGCGTACCCTATCTGTTTCAATTGGAAATGAAGGTTGACGAACTCCGTGAAGTAGATCCGGGCGCCATCTGTCGCCAGCGGGAGCGGGCTCACCGCCGGGGGGAACAGCAATCGGGACGTCGTCAGCTGCGTGTAGCCTGTGACGCGTGCTGGCCGCGACGTCGCGACGAAGACTCCGAGCATGGCGCTCGCCGCGAGACCGGCCGCGACGGCAACCGTGCGAGAATGAGTCGCGGGCCGGCGCACGGGCGCCCACTCCGGCGCGCTCGCGACATCTGGCTGAGCCGGTGGCGCCGTCATCTCCGCCGACTCAGTGTTCGCGGGCGCGAGCGAACGCGGCAAGTGGTCGCGGCCGCCGCCGGCCACCGCCGCCACCAGCTCCTGCGTTTCCTTCGAGGGTGCGACGTCGTACTG
>JBKJMP010000081.1:0-2597 GCA_046596395.1 Gemmatimonadaceae bacterium | reverse complement strand
TCCGGACAAATCAGGAGCACGCGGGCACAAGAGCCGCGAGCACGGGCAGGTGATCGGACGGGAAGCGGCCGTCCCAGCTGTCGGGGAGGATCCCATGCGACAGCACGTCGACGCCAGGCGACACCATCACGTAGTCGATGCGCCGGCCGGGCTCGATGGCCTTGAACTCCGTCCAGCTCGAGGTCGGCCCATAGTGTGGCGTGCGGCTCGCCGAGTATGCGTCGGCGAGTGGCACGAGGGCGCCGGCGATCGTGTCGCGCGTGAAGATCCGATAGGCGGCGCTCGACGGCGTCGTGTTCAGGTCCCCGGCGAGAATCACGGGAAGGCCGTTGGCGAGCGTGGCCAGGCGCTGGCGGATGAGGCGCGCACTCTCTTGCCGCGCCGTCTCACCGATATGGTCGAAGTGTGTATTGAGGAGCAGCACTCGGCAGCCCGTGCTGCGGTCGCGAAAGCGCGCCCACGTCGCGATGCGCTCGATTGCCGCGTCCCAGCCCTTGCTGCCCGCGACGTCCGGCGTTGGCGAGAGCCAGAAGGTGCCGCTTTCGATCAGATCGAGGCGTTCGGTGCGGTAGAGGATCGGGGCGAACTCGCCCGCTTCGCGTCCGTCGGCGCGGCCGACGCCCACGCGCGACCAGCCCGGAAGCCGGGTGTCGAGGTCGACGAGTTGTCGTTGTAGCGCTTCCTGCACGCCGACGACGTCGGCTCCGTGAAAGCGAATCAGCGACGCGACCCAGTCCTTGCGGTTGGGCCAGGCATTGACGCTGTCGCTCGGGTTGTCGTAGCGGATGTTGAACGACATGACGCGGAGCGGCGCGGGAGTCGTTCCCTGCTGGCTGTCGGTGCGCATCGATGCGCGACAACCGGCGGTGAGCAGGAGCGCGAGTGCAACTGCGACGAAGGTGCGTTTCATCTATGTGGCCCGGGTACTTGCCCAAGGAGGTACCAATACAAACACAGGACCGCTCGGCTGACGAAGGGCCTCAGCGCACCGCCCACTGCGCCACACGCGGCGATCCACGCGAGGCCGAGGCGCTCGAAGGTCGTGCGTCGCCCCGCGATGGCGACGTCCGGACGATACCACGAAGCAAGCGACCGATCTCCATCGAATTCTCCTGTGCTCGAGGCGACGAACATGGAGGGGTTCGGCGTCAGGACGCCGTGCGCGGCGATGGCTTCCGATGTGTACACGGTTATGTGCGTTTCTTGCATTTCCTCCGAATGTTTACGCATTTTTGCGTTAAATTTATGTTGGATTGCTGGCTTTTTTGTGCAGAATTGGCAATACTGCGCCCATGAAGCTCGTCACCTGCATCGTTCGCCCAGAGCGCCTTCACGCCGTCAAGGAAGCCCTCTTCCACGTCGGCGTCACCGGAATGACCCTCTCCCGCGTGAGCGGCCACGGCGGCGAGCAGGAGGTCGTCGAGCACTACCGCGGCTCCGCCCTCGTCCTCGAGTTCCGCGACAAGATCAAGATCGAGATGGCCGTGTCCGAGCCATACCTCGACGTCACCATCCAGGCCATCGTTGGCGCCGCGCGAACCGGCGAGGTCGGTGACGGCAAGATCTTCGTCCAGCAACTCGAGCGGGTCGTCCGCATCCGCACCGGCGAGCGCGACATCGAAGCCCTCACCCCCGAGAACGCCGACGAGGTGCAGGCGCGCCACTCGGACACGCACGCGTGGGGGACGATCGCATGAACGCCACCACCATCTCCGCCGGCGACACCGCGTGGGTCCTCATCTCCTCGGCGCTCGTGATGCTCATGGTCCCCGGCCTCGCGCTCTTCTATGGAGGACTGGTCCGCGGCAAGAACACGCTCAACAGCATGATGATGTCGCTCGCACCACTCGGCATCATCACCGTGCAGTGGGTGCTCGTGGGCTACTCGCTCTCCTTCTCGCCGGGAAACCGCGTCCTCGGCGGACTGTCGTGGTGGGGCTTCGGCGGTGTGAGTGGCGCACCGAATGCCGCATACGCGGCGACGATCCCGCACGTTGCCTTCGCGATGTTCCAGGGGATGTTCGCGGTCATCACCGTCGCGCTGGTCTCGGGCGCGATCGTCGAGCGCATGCACTTTCGCGCGTACCTGGTCTTCGGTCTCGCGTGGACGACGCTCGTCTATGATCCCCTCGCCCACTCCGTGTGGGGCGACGGCGGCTGGCTCCGGACCCTCGGCGCAATCGACTTTGCCGGCGGCACGGTGGTGCACGTCAGCGCCGGCACCGCGGCGCTGGTCGCCGCGTTGATGATTGGACGACGACGCGTCACGGGACGCGCGCCGCTCGTGCCGCACAGCGTGCCGTTCACCCTCCTGGGCGCAGGACTGCTCTGGTTCGGCTGGTTCGGCTTCAACGCCGGCTCGGCACTCGCGGCATCGGACGTCGCTGCAAACGCATTCGCAACGACGCACACCGCAGCGGCCGCCGGACTCGCCGCGTGGATCCTGATCGAGCTCGTGCGCACGGGCCGAGCGACGGCGGTGGGCGCGGCGACCGGTGCGGTGGTGGGCTTGGTGGCGATCACGCCGGCCGCCGGCTTCGTCACGCCACGCGCCGCGCTCATCATCGGTGCATGTGGTGCACTCGCGAGCTACGCCG
>JBKJMP010000048.1:0-7792 GCA_046596395.1 Gemmatimonadaceae bacterium | reverse complement strand
GAGGCTGGCCAACGGCACGCGCTCGTCGTTGCCGTGCATGCGATCCTCGTCGTCCTGGTTCATCGGAAACGGCAGCACCCCGAACGACTGGATGCCCCACGTCCGCAGCCGCGCGCTGTCGGTTGCACCGGTGCTGAGGTACGGTACCACCGCGAGCGACGGCAGCAGGGCCTGCGCACTCGCGCGGATCGCGTCGAACATCGGCGAGCGGAAGTCCGATGCCGGCGAGTCGTCGCCACGCGATGCGATGGTGACGTCCACGAGCGGATCATTGATGACCCGCTTCAGGTTCTTCACCACCGTCTCGATCGACTGGCCCGGCAGTGTCCGTACGTTGAGCTTCGCCGTCGCATCAGTTGGAATCACGTTCGAGCGTATCCCCCCCTCGAGGATGACCGGCGACACGCCGGTGCGAAGCACGGCGTCGAACACCGGGATGCGCGCCAGCACGCGCGCCCCGCGCTGCACGCGCCGTGTGTTCGGCGACGCCACGTCCGACATCGCGGAACGCTCCTCCTTGTTCGGCCACACGCGGCCGAGCTGCGTGAAGAACTCGCGCGTGGTCGGCGTGAGGTGGACCGGCTCCTTGTGCGCACCCAGCGCCGCGAGTGCGCGGCCGAGCCGCGAGATCACGTTGCCGGCGAGCGGAATCGATGCGTGGCCGCCCGGACCGTGCGCCGTGACGTTCACCACGTGCGAAACCTTTTCGGTGTTCTGCACGGCAACATACAGCAACCGCCCGCCGACGATGCGCGTCCGCCCACCTTCATTCAGCGCGAACTCGGCCCTGATGAGATCCGGATGCTTGTCGATGAGCCACCCCATCCCGAACTCGCCTCCCGCCTCCTCGTCGGAATTCGCGACGAAGATCACGTCGCGCGAGAGCGCACCGCCCTTGTCGATCACGTTGCGCTTCAGGAGCAACATGGTCTGGAGGTTCGCCGCGAGCATGCCTTTGTCGTCGATCGCGCCGCGGCCGTACACGTAGCCGTCCTTGATCTCGGCGGCGAATGGATCCACGGACCACTTGGCACGCTCCACGCCAACGACGTCCATGTGCCCCATGATGATCACGGGCTGCTTGCTGCCGTTGCCCTTGAGTCGCCCCACGAGCGCCGCACGCCCCGGCGCCGGCTCGAACAGGTGCGTCTCGATCCCCGCGGCCTTGAGCTGGGTCTCGAGGTACTTGGCCACCTGCATCTCGTTGCCCGGCGGATTCACCGTGTTGAGGCGAATCATGGTCTGGAGGTGCCCGAGCGTCTCCGTGATCGAGGCGGTCCAGTCGGGTTCCTGCGCGTCGAGTGTGGCGGAGGCAGTCATCAGGAGTGCAGTCGCAAGCAGAGAGAGTGAGCGCATCCGAGAATCATAATTCACGTCATCCTGAGCGAAGCGAAGGATCTGTACCTCCCGAAGCTGACAGCCGGTGAGGTACTCAGGCAAAAGCTTGAGCTGGAAGGGAACAGGTGTCCCCCGTGAGCACGGTGCATCGCTCCGGAGTGCCACACCCCCTGACCTGCTGTTGGCTGAAGCTGATACCTGAGCATCTTACAGCTGTTACCTGAGGTTGCTACGCGCGACATTCTTTGTTCACCAACTGCTCAACCCGAAATGACCTCTCTGCCCGTAGTCGGATTCGTTGGTACTGGCGTCATGGGCCGCAGCATGGCCAGCCACCTGCTTCACGCCGGCCACCGGCTCCACGTGCACAACCGGACGGCGGAGAAAGCCCAGTCCCTCATTGACGCCGGCGCCGAATGGCATGACACGCCGGGCGCCGCCGCCAAGGCAGCCGACATCATCATCACGATGCTCGGCTTCCCATCCGACGTGGAGGAGACCTACTTCGGCACGAATGGCATCATCGACCGGGCGAAGCCAGGCGCCCTGCTGGTCGATATGACGACGTCGAGCCCCGTGCTCGCGCGGCGGATTGCCGATGCCGCGTCGGCGCGCGGCCTCCTCGCACTCGACGCGCCTGTGTCTGGCGGCGACGTCGGCGCACGCGAGGCGCGGCTCGTGATCATGTGCGGCGGCGACGAGGTCGCGTTCGATCGCGCCCACGCCACCCTCGAGCTCATGGGGAAGAACATCTCCCTGCTCGGCCCCGCTGGTTCGGGACAGCACTGCAAGATGGCAAACCAGATAGCAGTGGCACTCGGCACCGTTGCCTGGAACGAGGGACTCGCCTACGCGCAGAAGGCGGGTCTCGATCCCGTTGCCGTGCACGCGAGCATCAGCGGGGGCGCCGCGGGCAGCTGGGGGATGACGAACCTCGCCCCACGAGCGCTCGTCGGGAACTTCGCTCCCGGCTTCTACATCAAGCACATTCTCAAGGATCTCCGTATCGCCGTCGAGAGCGCTGCCGAGCTGGGGCTCGAGCTGCCGGGCCTGCTCACCGCCCAGCAGCTCTTCGAGCGCGTCGCGGCACTGGGCCACGACGAGTCCGGCACCCAGGCGCTCTACACGCTGTACGTGTCCTGATCCTCCTTGATGGCCTGGTGCAGTTGCACGGGAGACGCTGACTTCTTCCGCACCCGCAGGTTCAGCCCCTCCACGAACAGCGAGAACGCCATCGCCGAATAGATGTACCCCTTCGAGATGTGCTGCCCGAATCCCTCCGCGATCAGCGTGGTGCCGATGAGGAGCAGGAACGCGAGCGCGAGCATCTTCACCGTGGGATGCTTGTCGACGAAGCGGCTAATCGTGCCTGAGAAGCCGAGCATCACGATGAGCGCGACGACCACCGCCGCAATCATGATCTCGATCTGGTCCACCATCCCGACCGCGGTGATGACCGAATCGAGCGAGAACACGATGTCGAGCAGGAGGATCTGGATGATCACCGACGTGAACCCGGGAGCGGCCGCGCGCGACGTCTCACCTTCGGCTCCTTCCAGGTGACCGTGCATCTCGTGGGTGCTCTTGCCGATGAGGAAGAGTCCACCGATGATGAGGATCAGGTCGCGCCCCGACACGCCGTGTCCGAACAACTCGAAGAACGGGTCCGTCAACTTCACGATCCACGCGAGCGACAGCAGCAGCAGGATACGCGTGATGAGCGCAAGGCTCAGCCCGATGGTGCGCGCACGCTTTCGGTCCCCAGCGGGCAGCTTTCCCGCGAGGATGGAAATGAATACGACGTTGTCCACGCCGAGCACGATCTCGAGGAGGAGCAGCGTGCCGAACCCAATCCATGCCTGCGGATCAGAGAGTAGTTCCATGTGCCCGGCGTAGTGTCAGAATGTTTGATCGCAGAGGAGCCGATGTCCTGTTCCCTGTTCCCTGTTCCCTGTCACCCCAGCATCCTTTCGATGCTGCGCACCAATGGCGCGAAGCTGAGCACTCGTCCCGACACCCGCACCGCCTGCTCGTGTGCCAGCTCGCGCTGCGCCTCGCCGAACAACGACTGCACCATCCACGGACCACAGCGCGGATTGCGCCACCAGTCGGCATCGTACCGCTCCACGAGCGTCTCCGTGAGCAGCGCCTGGTGCTGCCACGCCCGCAGGTAGCGCGCCGAGTAGAAGCGCGGATCCACGTCCACGAACGCGTCGGCTGACGAGTACTGGAAGCTCGTGGCCTTCGTGAGCAGCTCGACGTACAGGTCGGGCAGCGCGTCCCACGATTCCGTGCCACCATAGAGATGCGTCTCGTAGATCAGCTTCGCGCAGTACCGCCGGAGAAAGTGCAGTTCCTCGAAGCCCGCGCTCCGCAGGAATGGCCCCGACGTCGCCTTTTCCAGCCCCGTGTAGCGGTGGAGCCAACCGGGGTCCTGCATCAGGTGATCGAACAACATCGCGAAGCCTTCGGTCACCGAGTTGTCGCCCATGAAGCGGAACTCCATGGGATGGTCCGGACGCATGTAGGCGAAGTGCAGCGCGTGCCCCAGCTCGTGCAGGAAGGTGTTCCAGTCCGTCTGCCCACCATGCGGACGGAGGACGAGATACACCTCGTCCGGCACGCGCACGGGCGCGCAGAACGCGCGTGACCGCTTTCCCTCGCGCTCGCCGGTGTCGAAGCGAATGCGGCCATTCGCCTCGGGATCGATCCCCATCTCGCGCACCTGCCGACGGATCGCGGACTCCATCTCGGTCCCTGGGAAGTACGCGTCGAACTCGCGCGCCCGGAACAGCGCGAGTGCGTCGGCGCGCGAGGTTTCGCGGATCGGCATCCCGAGCACCCGCTTCACGACCGCGGGCGCGACGTCGTCCCACATCGCCTGCGTGTCGCGAAGGAACGCGGCGCACTCCTCTCGCAGCCCCGACACGGTGAAACCGCTCAGCAGTTCCCACGTGCCCAGGTAGCCATCCGCCAGCCCGACGGCTTCCGTGATGTCGCGCTCGCGCTGCAGCCGCTCCTTGCGCATCGGCGCAAGTTCCTTCCGCACGAGCGCCGCGCGCGCCGTCTCGATCATCGCGCGCTCTGCGCGGTCGGTGCTGTTCGCCAACTCGATCGCGACGCGCTGGTATGGCAGGTCTCGTCCATCGGGGAGACGGACCAGCGCGTCCCCTTCCCACGCGATCTCGCGCTCGTCCAACGGTGCGAGTTCGCGGCTGCTGCGCGACTCCACCTGCCAGTCGAGCAGCACGCGCGCCGACCGATGGTCGTCGCTGTCTGTTACGCTGCCGGTGAACGCCTCGCGCGCTACCTCGAGCGACTCCTCGCTGAAGATCGCACGGTACTTCTCGTACAGCGGCTGGATCTGAGCCTCGCCCTTGAGCCCACTGTACGCCAGATAAAATTCGCGCGACAGCTCCTCGAGGAACGCCTCGCCATCGCGGCGGAGGCGCTCGACCGACATCGGTGGCGTCATCCCAGGATGCGCTCCGCGAGGTACCCACGAACCGACTCGGCCGCGATCCGATCCTGCTTCAACGAGTCGCGGTCGCGTACCGTCACGGTACCGTCCTTCACCGAATCCGGATCGACCGTGATGCAGTACGGTGTGCCCACCTCGTCATGTCGGCGGTAGCGCTTCCCGATCGAGCCGGCCTCGTCGTAGTCCACCGTGAAGGTGCCGCGCAGGTCGGCCGCGATCTTTCGCGCCATCTCCGGCATGCCGTCCTTCTTCGTGAGTGCGAACACCGCGGCCTTGATCGGCGCAAGCGTCGGGTGCAGCCCGAGCACGACGCGTCCTTCGTCCTCACCCGGCACCGTCTCCTCGCGGTACGCATTCACGAGCAGCGCGAGCAGCGTACGGTTCGGACCACACGCGGTCTCGATGACGTACGGCAGGTAGCGCTTGTTGTTCGCCTGGTCCACGTACTCGAGACGCTTGCCCGAGTACTCCTGGTGCTTGCCGAGGTCGAAGTCGCCGCGGTTGTGGATGCCCTCGATCTCCTGATGCCCGAGCGAGCCCCCGAAGTCGAACTCGATGTCGTACGCCGCGCGCGCGTAGTGCGCCAGCTCGTTGCCGGCGTGCTGGTGGAACTGCAGCCGGTCGGGCGACAGGCCGAGCGAGAGGTGCCATTCCATCCGCCACGCCTTCCACTTCTCGAACCACTCCATGTCCGTGCTCGGCTCGACGAAGAACTGCATCTCCATCTGCTCGAACTCGCGCGTGCGAAAGATGAAGTTCCCGGGCGTGATCTCGTTGCGGAACGCCTTGCCGATCTGCGCGATGCCGAACGGCACCTTCTGCCGCATCCCCTGCTGCACGTTCAGGAAGTTGACGTACGTGCCCTGCGCCGTTTCCGGCCGCAGGTAAATCGCCGTGGCCGTGTCCTCCGCGGGCCCCATGTGCGTCTTGAACATGAGGTTGAACTGGCGCGGCTCCGTGAGCTGGCACTCGCTCGTTTCACCCGGCTTCTTGCTGGGCTTCCGGCCGCACTGGGCGTCCTCGAGCTTGTCGGCGCGGAAACGTCCCTTGCACGTCTTGCAGTCCACCAGCGGATCGACGAACCCGCCAACGTGGCCACTCGCCTCCCACACCCGCGGATGCATCAGGATCGCGGAGTCGAGCCCCTCGATGTCCTCGCGCGACCGCACCATCGCGTGCCACCACCGCTCCTGGAGATTGCGCTTGAGCTCCACGCCGAGCGGGCCGTAATCCCAGACCGAGCCGAGGCCGCCGTAAATCTCGGAGCTCTGGAAGATGAAGCCGCGTCGCTTGCAGAGCGACACGAGCTTGTCCATGACGTCGGGCTGAGTGCTGGCGGGCATGTGTCGAGCGGCGATCGAGTGGAGGGCAGCGCCGCTGGATGCGGTGCCGCGAACCCGCAAAGCTACTCAGGTATCCAGCTCCGCGCTCAGGCGCGGAGGAGGGGGAATGGGTGCCCCGATGAGCCGGGCAACGATCCTGTCGCCGTGGAATCGCCCGTTCTCAATGAACACCTTGTTCGCGTCGAACCCAGCGACCACCACGCCCGCGATGAACAGCCCCGGCCGTTCCGTCTCCAGCGTATCCGGATTGTGCGCAGGAATGCCCGTGTCCGCATCGATGCGCACGCCTGCCTCGCGCAGCAGCGCGGTGTTAGGCGCAAAGCCGGTCATCACGTAGACGAACTTCGCCGCGACGTCATCTTCCCCGCCCGGATGCCGCACGATGACGAACCCGGGTTCGATGCTCGCGATGCGGCTGTTCCAGCACGTCGCGATCGCGCCCTCCTTCGCGCGATTCTCGAAGTCCGGCCCGACCCACGGCTTGATGCGCTTGTCGAACGTGGGCCCGAAGTGCACCAACGTTACCCGCGCACCCGCGCGCCACAGGTCCAACGCCGCTTCGGCAGCCGAGTTCCCGCCCCCCACCACAACAACATCCTGGTCGAAGGCCTCGTGCCCTTCGCGGTAGATATGCTTCACGTGCGGCAGATCCTCGCCCGGCACGCCGAGGTAGTTCGGCGAGCCGAAGTATCCCGTCGCGACCACCACCGACGTCGCCCGCGTGACCCGCTGTTCGCCCGCTGTGGCCCGAGAGTAGACCAGCCACACGTCCCCCTCGCGCTCGAGCTTCTCGACGCGCTCGTACTGCCGCACATTGAGGCCGAAGTGCCGCACGACCGCCCGATAGTACGCGAGCCCGTCGCGTCGTGTGGGCTTGTCCGTCGAGACGACGAACGGAATGCCGCCGAGCGACAGCTTCGCCGCCGTGGAGAAGAAGTTCATGTAGTACGGGTACTGCGTGATGGTGCTGACGACGCACCCTGCGTCGATCACGACGGCCTTCAGTCCGGCCCGCTGGGCAGAGATCGCAGCGGCCAGCCCACATGGCCCCGCGCCGACGATGACGAGATCGATCATGTTAGGCTGTCATCCTGAGCGCAGCGAAGGTCTGCCGCTGTCATCAATTAGAGCCCAATGATCTGGTCCCGCCGCGTGCCCACGCTCACGTACGTGATCGGCGCCTCCACCAGCGACTCGATGCGATCGAGGTACGCGCGCGCCTCACTCGGCAGGTCCGCAAGGGTGCGTGCATCAGCCGTGGACCGCTTCCATCCCTCGAACCGCTCGTACTTCGGCACCACGCGATCGAATGCGAGCAGGTCACTCGGGAACTCGTCATGGAGGTCGCCGTCGATCTCGTAGCCCGTGCAGATCATCAGCTCCGGCAGCGTGTCGAGCACGTCGAGCTTCGTGACGGCGAGGTCGGTCAGGCCGTTCACGCGCGTGGCGTACTTCACCACGAGTGCATCGAACCAGCCGCAGCGCCGCGGACGTCCCGTGGTAGCGCCATATTCATTGCCGAGCTTGCGCACCTCGCTCTGGAGCGGCTCGCCGAACTCGGTCGGCAGCGGGCCGTTGCCCACGCGCGTCGTGTACGCCTTTACCACTCCGAGCACACGACCGATCCGGT
>JBKJMP010000641.1:0-6869 GCA_046596395.1 Gemmatimonadaceae bacterium | reverse complement strand
TGCCACGTGTACGTGCCGTAGTTCCAGCCCACCGCGCCCATGCCGAAGGACGGCGTGCCGTAGCAGGCGAACACGGCGCCGTCGGTGCCGCCGGGATTGCCCACGGGCACGTCGTTGAACGACCACGACACCACGTTCGCGCTCATGCTGTCGCTGTAATAGGCCGGCAGCTTCGAGTACCATGACCGCAGGTGGCGTCCGATATTCGTGAGCCCGGACGACGAGAGCGACTGCACGCGTCCCGTTCCATTGTCCTGGTTGAACAGCGCCTGCAATCCCCTCAGCACCTCGGGATGCTCTTCGGCGAACGCGCGCGAGCCGTTCAGTCCCTGTTCCTCGCTGTTCCAGTGGCCGACCATGATGGTGCGCTTCGGATTCGGATACGCGAGCTTCAGGATGCGCATCGCTTCCATCGCCATCAGCGTGCCGGTGCCGTTGTCCGTCGCGCCGGAGGCGCCATCCCACGAATCGAAGTGCGCGGACAGCATGACGTACTCGTCGGGCTTTTCCGTGCCCTTGATCACGCCGATCGTGTTGAACGCCGGCTGCTCACCGAGCAACTGTGCGTCGAGCTCGAGGCGAACCTTTGGCTTCTGGTTGTTCTCCGCGAGGCGGAACACGAGGCCGTAGTCCTCGCACGTGAGCGTGACGGCCGGAGCGACGGTGTTGTACGTCTCGAAGACCTCGATCACGCCCCAGCCGCCCGTGCCCAGCGGGGCTGCGGGCGCATTCGCCGAAACGCTCGCCGCGGGTCCGCCGCCGCGGGCGCTCTGCCCGACCAGCGGTCCCGCGCCACGCCCACCCCCCTGACCGCGACCACCGCCACCACCTGCGCCCACGCCGAAGCCCGTGAGCTTCGTGCGCGACGAGATCACGCCGGCCACCCCCGCCCTCTCGAGACGCGTGCCGAGCGATCCTGTGCCGAGTCCGAGCGCGTAGCCTGTGCCGCGATAGAGCTTGGCGCTGTCCTGCACCACCGCCCAGTCGGCCTGCATTGCCGTGACGAGCGTGTCCATCCGCGCCTTGGCGGCAGCGGTCGAGAAGCGCGCCCAATCCTCGGATGGGCGGCACGTCGGCCACGCGGGCGAAACCATGACGATCTTGCCCTTCGCTTGCGGCAGCCATCGCACGAACTCGGTGCTGTCCTGGAACTTCGGGAGCACGATCGCTTCGGCGGTCACGGGACGTCCGCCGGGAGTCCCCGGGCTCCACGCGAGCATCATTCCTTCGAGCGAGCGCACGCGCGGCTCGACGAGGTCGATGTGCGACACGCCGCGGCGCCAGCCACGCCACGTGCCGTAGTTCTCGCGGCGCGCGTCGATGCCCCACGACTTGTAGCTGTTGACGACCCAGTCGCTGGCCGAGCGCATGCCTGGGCTCGCGGTGAGTCGTGGCCCGATCGAGTCAAGGAGCGTTTGCCCGAGTTTCTGGACGCGCGAACTGTCCATGCCGAGACGCCAGATCCGCTGCATGATGGGATCCGAGGAGCCCGGCTGCGCGGCGAGCGGTGCCGCCACGACGGCGAGCGCGCCGGCGACGGTGAGGGCGCGGAGGAGCGTCATGATGAGTTGAAACGGGAGACCGTCCGAGTCTCGAGCAGGGAAGCTCGTGACCTGTTGAAGCTACGCGCGCGGCGAGGAGCGAGGAAGGTTGCACCGGCTCTGGCGCAGGGTGTGTGCGCCGCTCAGGTTAGCTTCGTGTTCATCCCGAACCGCGTGTTGTCGTCCTGAGCCAAGCGAAGGACCGGTACGTCACGCCGTTGGATGGTGCAGGTATTCGCTTCACTCAGGACGACAAGACATGAAATTCGCTATCCATCGCCGACGCCTCCTCGTCGTCGCGGCGCTTGCCCTTGCCGCCAGTACGACCGCCGCGGCACAGTCATCCACGCTCACCGCGCACCAGCGGCTCGCGCGCGAGGTCTACAAGGAACTCGTCGAGATCAACACAGCGGATTCGGTAGGCTCCAACACGAGAGCTGCCGAGGCGATGGCGGCGCGTTTCCGCGCCGCTGGTTTTCCGGCAGCCGACGTGCAGGTCCTCGTTCCCCCCGACCATCCAACGAAGGGCAACCTCGTGGTGCGCTACCGCTCGCGCGCGGGTGTCGCTGGCGCGAAGCCGATCCTCCTGCTCGCGCACATCGACGTCGTCGCCGCGAACCGTGCCGATTGGCCGCGTGATCCATTCACGCTGCACGAGGACAATGGCTTCTTCCTCGGACGCGGCACCGCCGACGACAAGGCGATGGCCGCCATGTTCGTCGCCAACCTGCTCCGGTTCAAGCAGGAAGGGTGGACGCCGTCGCGTGACATCGTGCTCGCACTGACGGCCGACGAGGAAGGCGGGCCGAAGAACGGCGTCGAGTGGCTCCTGGCCGAGCATCGGCCGCTCGTGGATGCGGCGTACGTCATCAATGAAGGGGGAGGCGGCACGCTCGCGGGCGACCGCGCGATCTTCCACTCCATTCAGGCGGCCGAGAAGGTGTACGTGGACTTCACGCTCTCCGCGACGAACACCGGCGGACACTCGAGCGTGCCGCGGGCGGACAATGCGATCTACTCGCTCGCGTCGGCGCTCTCGAACATCTCGCGTATCCGGTTTCCGGTCGCGCTGAACGCGATCACCACGGGCTTCTTCGCGCAGACGTCGAAGGTCGAGCCGCGCGCCGAACTGGCGGCGGCGATGCGTGCACTCACCGCGAACCCGTCGGATGCGGTCGCGGCGGCGTCGCTGTCGCTCGACGCGCGCTATTCATCGATGTTGCGCACGAGCTGCGTGGCGACGATGCTTGCCGGCGGGCACGCGCCGAATGCGCTTCCACAGCGCGCCAGCGCGAACGTCAACTGCCGCATCGTGCCGACGTCCACCGCGACCGAAGTCCGCGACGCACTCGTGAAGGCGATCAACGACACGTCGATCACCGTGACGTTCGAGACGCGCGAGGTGTTCGGCACCGCACCGAGTGCCGTGGAGCCGAGCGTGCTCGCGGCAACGACGGCGCTCACGACGCAGATGTGGGGGAACATTCCCGTCATCCCGACGATGTCCACCGGTGCAACCGACGGCCGGTTCTTCCGCGGTGCCGGTATTCCAACGTTCGGTGTGAGTGGAATCTTCAGCGTGCCCGGCGAGACGAATGCGCATGGTCGCGACGAGAAGCTTCGCGTGAAATCGTTCTACGAGGGTCTCGAGTTCCTCGAGCAGCTCGTCCGGCGCATCGCGACACCGGTCACGCCGTAGCAGCGATGCGTTGTCCCACCTGCGCAGAGCGTCCGTTCTCATTTGGGCAATGGCTCCGCACGCTCGATCCGTTCAACGTGGAGTGCACGCGATGCCGCGCTTCGCTGCGCGCGGCGCCGTTGGCCTATGCATGGACGCTTCTCCACGTGCCGATCGGGATCGGCATCGTGGCGATGATTCGTTCACCGGCCGCTCGCGCGTCGCTCGCGATGCTCGTCGCGTTCAGCATCGTGGCCCTCGCGATTCTCTTCGTCACGGCGTACGTGATTCCGTACTACTTTCTCGACCGAAGCTACCGGTTGAGTGAATCGCCCGCCGACCCCTGATGCCATTGCGCGGGCGGTCGTGCGCCGGAACAATGACGCGTATGACACCGTAGGGGCCGCATCGACGTTCGGCGTCCCATACCTCCCGGGAGCAAGCGATGGCACAGGGTTCGGCAGGCAACGTTATCGCGGCGATCTGCAGCTTTTTCGTCCCTGGCCTGGGGCAGCTCTTCCAGGGCCGGCTTCTGATGGCGCTCTTCCAGTTCTGCCTGGCCGGCCTGCTGTGGTTCGTGATGCTCGGCTGGCTGGTGCATCTCTGGTCGGTGATCGACGCGGCAAAGTGGCGGTCGAGCTGGGATCACTGAGCGTCGGCGGGCGGGGAACGGTCGCGAGCCGTCGATAAAGGCAGCGTCCGGCGGCTATAATGACTCTGGCCTGAGTCTCGGGCCACGATGGCGCGCACCGCTCCCCGATGAATCGCTAACGCTCGATGCCGCACGATACCCTCCAGATCGCAACCGTCGCGATTGGACTCGGCACCGCACTGGTGTTTGGTCTACTCGCCACGAAGCTCAAGCTGCCGCCGATTGTCGGCTACCTCATGGCCGGCGTTGTGGTGGGTCCCTTCACGCCGGGCTACGTCGCGGATCAAGCGCTCGCGTCGCAGCTCGCCGAGTTCGGCGCCATCCTGTTGATGTTCGGAGTGGGGCTGCACTTCTCCATCCGGGACCTCATGGACGCGCGCGGCGTCGTGCTGCCCGGCGCGCTCCTGCAAACGGCGCTCACCGGGAGTGTCGGCGTCGCACTGGCGCGACTCTGGGGATGGAGTTGGGGGGGGGCCGTAGTGCTCGGCCTGTCGCTCGGCGTAGCGAGCACGGTGGTGCTGCTCAAGGGTCTGGAGCGACGTGACCAGCTCGATTCCTCCGAGGGGCGCCTCGCGGTGGGATGGCTCGTGGTGGAAGACGTCACGATGGTATTCGCGCTGGTGCTGCTCCCTGCCGTTGCGCCAATGTTGTCGGGTTCGGGGGTGCCCGCCGGCGGCATGGGCGCGATGCTGGCCCCGGTCGGCATCGCGATCGCGAAGGTGATCGGCTTCATCGCGCTGATGGTGGTCGTCGGGCGCCGGTTCGTCCCGTGGATGCTCGAACGCGTGGCGGAGCTTGGCTCGCGCGAGCTCTTCACGCTGACCGTGCTCGCGACCGCGCTCGGCATCGGCACCATCGCGGCGACGTTCTTCGGCGTGTCCTTCGCGCTCGGCGCATTTTTCGCCGGGGCCGTGATCAGCGAATCGGAGCTCAGTCATCGGGCGGCCGCCGACGCGCTGCCGATGCAGGACGCATTCGCCGTGTTGTTCTTCGTTTCGGTGGGAATGCTGTTCGACCCGAGTGTGCTTGCGGAGCACCCATTCAAGGTGCTCACGCTCGTGCTCGTGATCGTGCTATGGAAGAGCGCACTCTCGTTCGGGATCATGCGAGGCCTGAACCAACCGCCTCGTACGGCCCTCCTGGTGGGAACGGCGCTTGGGCAGATCGGTGAGTTCTCGTTCATCGTCGCCGGGTTGGGGATGTCGCTTGGCCTCGTTCCGCCCGAGGCGGTGGCGCTGCTGGTGGCCGCGTCGATCATCGCGATCACGCTGAACGGGCCGGCGCTGTCGTTCGCGGATGGGTTTGCGCAACGCACCGCCGACCGGGCTGCTGTGGAGGTTGCCGCAGCGACTGCCGGCGACGCACTCGCCGCCGGCGCCCCCCACCGCACCACCATGTTCGCTACGCGTGTGGATCACGATCCCTTCGGCTTTACCGACCTTGCGGGGCACGTCGTGCTCGTCGGGTTCGGCCGAGTGGGCAGCACGGTTGCCGAGGCGTTGCAGCGTGCCGGCGTGCAGTACGTGATCGTGGAGGAGCAGGAGCGGATCGTGGGCGGCCTGCGCAAGCGCGGCGAGCTCGCCATTCATGGCGATGCCACCCGCGCCGATGTGCTCGAGCGCGCGGGCATTCGGAACGCGCGATTGCTCGTCGTGACCGCGCCCGAGCCCATCCGTGCGCGCCGCGTGGTGGACGTGGCCCGTCAGGCGAACACGGCGATCGACGTCTCCGTGCGAACGCACAGTGCGACCGAGCAGGCATACTTCGAGGAGCACCTGACGGCCGGTGGTGCGAAGGGCAGGGCGGTGTACGCGGAGCGCGAGGCAGCACTGAGTCTCGCGCACTACGCGCTGCTGGCGCTCGACCGCACCGATGACGAGGCGGACGTGCACGTGACGCACCTGCGTGGGCTGCCAACGAGGCCGACGGAGACATTCAACGCGATGGCGACGCAGGAGTACCAGGCACTCACCCGCATGGGGCGAGAGAGCGCGGCACGGACGAAGCGGGACGACAAGTAGCGTCGATGGAGAGCGTCACGCCGCGCGAGGTCACGTTTCGCAATCTGGTCGAGGCGGACCTGCCGATGTTCCACGAATGGCTCTCGCGTCCGCATGTGGCAGCATGGTGGGGGGAGTCCGGGACGCTCGCGGATCTCGCCGCGGACTTGGCGCCCGCACTCGCCGGCTCACCGTCGCACCGCGCGTTCGTGGTGCGCGTGGACGGGAAGGATGTGGGGTTCATCCAGTGGTATGTCGCGACGGCGTTCCACAACGAGGGGTGGTGGCGCGACGAGCACGACCCCGGCGTCCGTGGCATCGATCAGTTTCTGGCCGATGCCGATCTGCTCGGGCACGGCATCGGCACCCTGATGGTGCATGCGTTCGTCGGGTGGCTGTACTACGATCCCGCCGTCACACGCGTCCAGACCGACCCGTCGCCGCTGAACGCGCGCGCGGTCCGCTGCTATGAGAAAGCGGGCTTTCGTGCGAGCCGGGAAGTCGATACGCCGGACGGACGCGCACTCCTGATGTATTGCGAACGTGGAGCCTTCCTATCAGTACCTTGGTGGACATGAGCGACCTCGATCGAATCATTGCCGAGCTGCGGAACGCCCACGCCGGCGACCCGTGGCATGGCCCGTCACGCGCGAGCGTCCTTTCGGACGTCACTGCGGAAGAGGCGCACCGTCGGCCTGGCGCGTCGGGGCATTCGATCTGGGAACTCGTGCTGCACATGCGCGCGTGGACGGGCGAGGTCGCGCGGCGCATTCGCGAGGGCGACCCGCGCATGCCTGTCGAGGGCGATTTTCCATCCCCGAAAAAGACGTCTGGCGCCGCGTGGAAGGCGACAGTGTCGAGTCTCGATGATACGCACGCCGCGCTCGTGGACGCGATCACGGCGATGGGCGCCGCGCGGCTCGACGACCCGGTCGGCGCGGGTCGCGACGCGCCGCTCGGCTCGGGGGTGACGCACCGCGACATGCTGCACGGACTCG
>JBKJMP010000467.1:0-3791 GCA_046596395.1 Gemmatimonadaceae bacterium | reverse complement strand
GTCGCTTCGCTCAGGATGACAAGGGCTCGCTCAGGATGACTACTGCGGGCGGACTCGAAGAACCTTGCCGTCGGGCATGTCGGTGACGACGTACACGAATCCGTCGGCGCCCTGAGCCACGTCGCGGATGCGCTCGCGAATTTCCTTGAGGTAGCGCTCCTCCTTCACGACCTTGCCGCTCGCATCCATCTCGAGACGCACGAGGACGTTCGACGCCATGCCGCCGATGAGGAGATTGTTCCGCCACGCGGGGATCTTGTCGCCGGTATAGAACATGATGCCGCCCGGGGCGATCACGGGATCCCAGTAGTACACGGGCTGCTCCATGCCGGCCTTCTCCACGCCTTCGCCGATCTTCGAGCCGTTGTAGTCGCGGCCGTATGCGATGACGGGCCAGCCGTAGTTCTTGCCCGGCTCGGGACGATTGAGTTCATCGCCGCCAGCGGCGCCGTGCTCGATGGTCCAGAGACGTCCGGTGACGGGATGGATCGTGGCACCCTGGATGTTGCGGTGGCCATAGGAATAGATCTCCGGACGTGCGTCGGCGCGGCCCACGAAGGGGTTGTCCTTCGGAATGCTGCCGTCGAGCGCAATGCGCACGAGCTTGCCCTGCCCCGCCGTGAGCGACTGCGCGCTGTCACGGTACTGCTGGCGATCACCCTGCGTGACGAACAGCGATCCGTCGCGGGCAAAGACAAGCCGGGAACCGTAGTGGCCGTTGCCCGCGACCTTCGGGAACTGGCGGTAGATCACCTGAACGTTCTCGAGACCCGCGGCGCCGAGTTGTCCCTTGGCCACCGACGTGCCGTTGCCGCCTTCACCCGGCTCGGAGAACGAGAGATAGACAGTCCGATTCGTGGCGAAGTTGGGATCGAGCCCCACGTCGAGGAGACCGCCCTGCCCCCGGGCAGCGACCGTCGGCACGCCGGTGAGTGGCTCGGACAGCGCGCCGTCGAGACCGACGATGCGCAGTCGGCCCGGACGCTCGGTGACGAGCCAGCGGCCATCGGGCAGTTGGGCGAGCGCCCACGGATTCACCAGGCCGCGGGCGACGGTGTCCACCCGGACCACGCCCTCAACGGGCGTCGGCTGAGGGGAGCGCTGCTGGGCGCCCTGCGCCGGCGCCTCGCGGCAGGCGAGCGTGGAAAGCGCTACGAGAATGGCGATTTTGCGCGACAAGGTATCCCCCTGAGTGGTCATTTCAGCAGTAAAAAAGCAATTACCGGCTCGCCGGCTCCATCTTCCAGAATGCAATACCGCCCGCCTGCTGCCCCACGTCGACGGTGCCGACCTTGGCCAGCGCGCGCAGATCATAGATGTCCACCTTGCCGGGCGCCGCGCCGACACCCTCGCTGCTCACGAAGGCGTAGCGCGAGTCGCTCGTGACCGCAACGCCGTTCGCAACGGTGGACGAATTCTTCAACTGCGCGAGACTTGCGCCCGTCGCGAGGTCGAAAATCTCGAACATCGCTCCCTGCTTGAGCGTCGCGAGCAGCAGCCGTCCATCGGGCGTGACGTTGAGGTTGTACGGTCCGCGGCCGGCCTTCATTCGGCGATCGATCTTCCACGCCGCGCGATCGATTTCAAGGATCTCGTCCGCCTTGTTGCAGGCGACGTACACCTTGGCGCCATCGGCCGACGGGTGCGCCCAGGTCGGCGAGCACGAGTTCGGCGCCATCGTGTGCTTCATGCCCGCGTAGCCGACGTCGGCCGGGTCTATTGGAGGGCCCCCAGCGGAGCTGGGCGCCCGGTGCATCGCATGCTCGTCCTCGGCGGGCAGCGGGCCTTCCTTTCCCTTCGCCAGCGAGAAGCGGCGCGACACCTTGAACGACCGCGCGTCGATCTCGACGAGCTGGTCATCCATCATGCAGCCGGAATACTGGAAATCGCCCGCCGGCGTGATCTTGCTGCCGTGCGGCATGGTGCAGGTGACGACGCGCGCGATCTCGGTATTCGTGGGCGTGTAGACGATCGACATGGTCGAGGGGACCATGTCGCCATGCAGGTTGAAGTTGGCAGAGATCGTGTACAGGCCGTCCGGGGTGACGTCGAGCGACGCGGGGAAGTTGCCGAGCAGGGTGCCGCGTCCCACCAGGGTGTCGGGACCGAGCTCGTACTTCCAGAGCTTGCCATCCGGGAAGCCGTGGCCTGTGGTCATGAAGAGGTACTTACCGTCCCTCGAGATCACGAGGCCGTGCGGGCCCTCCATCTCGGCCGCGAGCTCGCCAACGGGAATCGTTTTTTCGACGACCGCGCCACCCGGGCCAAACCGGATGCGGTGAATGAGGTCGGCCGATTCGGCACCGACGTACGCCCAGTAGTTGCTCGTCGGTGGCTCGGGCGCGCGCGCGGCAGACGCCTGTGCGAAGGCCTTCCCTGCTGCGACCGAAGGGAGCAGGGCAACCACCGTCAGCGCGATTGCCTTGCGAGCCGTATGTGGGACAGCCATGATGGTATCATCCGGTAGGTCGGTCGCGGGCGAAGCACCTCAGCTTCGCGCCGGCCGGCGTCTCGAGCTCTTCAACGATGTGACGATCACAATGAATCTACAACGCGCTTTCGGCTTCCTCACGAGAGCCGCACGCAGTGCGGTGATGGCAACCGGCATCGCCGGTTCGCTCTCCGCCCAGGCTACTCCGGCTGCGACCCCCGTCGCGCGGCTCGTGGCCGAACCGGCGAAGATCACCATGCAGGCAGGTGATTCGCTGCCGTTCAAGGTGACCGCCTACGACGCTCAGGGCAATGTGATCCAGAACGCCGCCGTCCGGGTCGGCGGTCCACGCCGGTCCGTGATGTTTACCGACGGACAGGTCAAGGCGTTCCAAGCGGGCGTCTTCACGGCGACTGCGACGGCCATGGGTGCGCCGGGTGCCGCGCCCGTGACGCTCAACATTCCGGTCACCGTGAGCTGGCCCCCCCTCTCGAAGCTCGCGATCGTTCCGGGTGCGGGCCGCCTCTATGCGAAGGTGACCCTGCCCCACTCGGCCAGGGGCTACCTCGCGAGCGGCATGGAGCGGAAGGACCTGCCCGTGCGCTGGACGAGCTCGAATCCGGCAGTCGCGCGCGTCGATCGCTTCGGAAACGTCACCGCCCTCCGCGCCGGCACCGCGACGATCACCGCCGAGGTGGAGGGCTCGAAGGCGACGAAGCAGTATACGATTGCTGCGAATCCCGTCTCGCGTATCGACATCGGCGTCAAGGAGAGCTCGATCCGCACGGGTGACGTCGTTCATCTCGCCGGCACGGCACGCCGCGCCGACGGCTCGGTCGTTCCAGATGCGCGCATCACGTGGAGCTTCACCTACACGCCTGACGACTCGATCGCGGCGCCCGGCGGCTCGGGCATCATCGACGACGTCAACGGAAAATCGCTGTTCGCCGGCAACCACCCGGGCCGCTACACGATCCTCGCCCGCTCCGGTGACGCCGATGCCGAGGCGGTGCTGGACGTGCGCCCCCGCGATGTGCGCCAGCGCATCACCGTGCAGGGCCGTGGACAGGTTGCCACCAGCAACACGTCGGACCTGTGGCCATTCACGGGCAAAGACGGTCGCGACTACGTGCTCGTCGGCACGTGGGGTGGTGACGGCTATGCCCTCGTGTTCGACATCACGAACATGCAGAACATCGTCAAGACCGACTCGATCAAGATCGACGCCCGGACGATCAACGACGTGACCGTGTCCCCCGACGCCCGCTACGGCGCGCTGTCGCGCGAGGGCGCCTCGAACCGCGTCAACGGCGTCGTGATTCTGGATCTCGCGAATCCGGCGCATCCACAAATTGCGTCG
>JBKJMP010000417.1:0-9016 GCA_046596395.1 Gemmatimonadaceae bacterium | reverse complement strand
CCGGCTCGAACCCATTCTCGATGTCGATGCCCAGCTTCTTCTCGGGCAGGTCCATGATGTGGCCGACGGTAGCCTTCACCCGGTAGCCGCGACCCAGATACTTGCCGATAGTCTTCGCCTTGGCCGGCGACTCCACGATCACGAGTGATGTCGTGCCTGCCGGCTCATCGGGATACTCCTCGACCTCCACCGACTTCCTGCCGCGACCCACGGCCTTCTTGGCGGCGCCCTTCTTGGCGGCGCCCTTCTTCGCTGCCCCCTTCTTTGCGGAAACCTTAGACGCGTTTCGCGTTCCGGGGCTAGCCGACGCCACTTTGGTAGTTCTCTTCTTCGCTGCCATGTCTTCTAGTGAACGGTCTGGGTATCCGCCGCGGTGCCTGGGTCATCGAACCCGGCCCCTTCCATCATGGAGCGCAGGTCGTCGAGGGCGATGCGACCATCGAACTGGAGCATCGCCCGCTCGATGACCTGCTCGAGCTCCGCGGGGTTGAGCGCTCCGGCGCCTGCGAGCGCCAGCAAGTGCCCCCAGGCCTCGGTGGCAAAGCGACCTCGCTCGTGCGGCCCCAGAACGCGAATCATCATTACTCCTCGTGAACCAAGTCCTTGGCATATCAACATCGGCGCCGCCGAACGCGACCATTGCGCGCCGGAAGACCTCCACCTGCCATGCCGCCCGGGCTACCCACGAAGGGCGGATGTCGCTCTAAGGTAGTGGGCGAGTCAACTCGCCGCCCGTCATTGCACCCCACATCGGTGCAAAAGAACGCAGGCGGAGGGTGCACTCAGGGGGGAAGGCGGGACGCAATCTGGTACGCAACTCCTTGTGCATCAAGGCGTTCCACATCCACGACGAGGTCGGCCGTCTCGAACGCCGCCTGCCGGATCTCCAGGAGCTTCTCGAGCTCCGCCTTCGGATTCGGCCGCATCAACAGCGGACGTCCAGCTGTCGCGGCGCCCATCCGCTTCAGTGCGGTGGCCGGCGACACCCGGAGATAGATGAACATTGCCGGCGGCCGAAGGAGCGCCACGGAATCCGGTCGGGAGACCCAACCGCTCCCCGGCGCCAGCACCATGTTGCCAACTTCCCGCGTCTCCAAGGTCAGGTCGTGCTCGAGTTGCCGAAAGTATGGCTCCCCGCGCTGGGCGAAGATTTCTGCGATCGTCAAGGCGTGGCGACGGACGAGCTCCGTGTCGAAATCCAGGAACTGCCTGCCGAGCTGGCGCGCGAGGAGAAGCCCCACCGTGCTCTTGCCCGATCCGGGGAGCCCGATGAGGACGATGTGCGGCCGCGACGGATCAGCCGCGGAGCCGGGCTGCGAGGTGCGAAAGGTAGCCATCGAGGTTCCGCTGGACTTCAGGGAGGGAATCACCACCGAACTTCTCGAGCACCGCGTCCGCGACCACGAGCGCCGCCATCGCTTCGGCGATGACGCCCATC
This sequence comes from Gemmatimonadaceae bacterium, assembly GCA_046596395.1. Classification (GTDB taxonomy): domain Bacteria; phylum Gemmatimonadota; class Gemmatimonadetes; order Gemmatimonadales; family Gemmatimonadaceae; genus AG11. Next base: position 7,578 of record JBKJMP010000417.1, on the reverse strand, counting down.
GCCGGAACCGCCGTCACGTCGCTGCGCTCCGCCGTCGCCTTCGCTGCCGCTCCCGTTGCGACGTCAACGGTCGCGAGTGGACGCATGAGCGTGCTGATCGGTTTCATGGCGACGCGAATCACGAGCGGCTCACCGGTCGTCATGCCGCCCTCGAGCCCACCGGCGCGATTGGTCGCACGGCGCACGCCCCCGGCGCGTGTCCGCTCGGGTGCAGGGAGAATCTCGTCATGCACTTGCGCCCCGGTCACGCGCGTCGTGCCGAATCCCATGCCGATCTCGACGCCTTTCACTGCCGGGATGGACATCATCGCCGCACCGAGCCGGCCGTCGAGCTTTCGATCCCACGACACGTGCGAGCCGAGGCCCACCGGCAGTCCATCGACGACCACCTCGCAGACACCACCCAACGTATTCCCCTCACGCTTCGCCGCATCGATCCGCTCGATCATCTGCTGCTCCGCATCGGCGTCGAGGGTGCGCAGTTGTGATGGATCAGACGCGGCATTCAGGTCCACCGGAAACGTGTCGGGCCGCCGCGCATCGACGCCACCGAGATGGACCAGGTGGCTGCCAATCGACACACCGAGCTCGTGGAGCAAGCGCCGCGCGATCGCCCCTGCGGCGACGCGCGCAGTGGTCTCGCGTGCCGATGCACGCTCGAGGATGTCCCGCGCGTCCACGCGATCGTACTTGAGGATCCCCGTGAGATCGGCATGCCCGGGCCGCACCCGCGTGACCGCACGCCGCCGCGACGTGCCGCCCACATCGCTCTCGCGCGGCGCGGGATCCATGATCTCCTGCCAGTTTTCCCAGTCCCGGTTGCGAACGATCATCGCGATGGGACTGCCGATGGTTTCCCCCGCGCGGACGCCCGAGATCAGCTCGACCGTGTCGCGCTCGATCTGCATGCGCCTGCCGCGGCCATACCCCTGCTGCCGGCGCGCCAGCTCCTCATCGACGTGCGCGGCCAGCAACGGCACACCAGCAGGCATGCCTTCGAGCACGCTGATGAGTGCCTGTCCGTGCGATTCGCCGGCGGTAGTGAAGCGGAGCATCAGGGCGAGAGGACGAAAAGAGGACGAGAGGACGAGAGGACTGCGGTGCTCGTTCAGGCAAGCGCCGCACGCGAAATACTAACATGCGGCCCAAGCGGCGAGAGGGCGAGAGACATGGTGTCCTCTCGCCCTCTCGTCCCCTCGTCCCCTCGTCCCCTCTCGTCCTCTCGCCCCAGTATCAGGGTCCCGGCAACAAGTCCGCCGCGGTCACATCGACCACCACCAACCCGCGTGCCGAGAGACCGAACAGCTTGAGCACCACGCTGGCCGGATCACCCGGGAACGGCAGCGATGCGCGGAGCGGACCATACAGGTTGAACTTCGTGGCCAGCGACCCTCGCGTGAAATCGTAGTACGCGATGTCTACCGCCTCGATCGATCCGTTCGCCGACGCCACGAAGGCGAGCCGGGATGCCTGCGGCGATGCGACGCCGTCGGCGTTCGGATGGAATGCGATGCCCGCGCCCGTCGCGAACGTGGACTTCTTGCCCTGAAGTCGCTGCGTGAACGGAATCGTGACTGCCGAGAACGACGTCTCCGTACCGTGCACACCGAGGGTCTTGCCGGTGCGGTCGAGCGCCACGCCGAAGACCTGATCCGATGAGTTGCTCATCAGGTCGAGGATGTTCAGCGACGGCGACGCGTACGTGAACCGGTTCGGGACGCTCCCGTCATCCTGCAGGAGGAAGTTGCGTGCGACCGGCGCCTTGTTGCCTTCACCGAACGTGATCCACTGCCCGTCGCCACTGGCGGCGGCGTACGTCGTGTCGGTCAGCCCCAGCGAGTTGAAGTCGATGTTCACCGCGAACTCCACGTCCGTGGTGGGCACCGCGGCGCGCAACCGCCGGATCGTTGCCACGATGCCGCTGTCGCTGCTCACGCACGTGGTTTGCGCCGTCGTCCCCGACGCATGGTCGCAGAGCGTCAGCAGGTCATTCGACGCGCTCGTGGCCGGAGCGGGTGTCACGCCTACCGCGTCGAGATTGGCTACGACGAACGAGTTCGGATCGTTGCCGGCGAAGGCGAAGTCCAGGATGAACCGTTCGTCTGGCGCGGGCGCGGCCGGATTCATGTAGCGCACCGTACCCATCGGCGCCTGCAACGTGGGCTTCGTGGAGATGTACAGACGGCCTGCAGCGCTCTGCTCCACATGCTGCGGACGGTCAGAGAAGATGATCGGCGTCGACGTGGTGAGGCGGATCTTGCCGGTGGACGGATCCCGCGCCTCGGTGAGCCGGAAGATGTACGACGCGCGGGTGACCAGGCGATTGACCAGGTCCTCACGCATTGCTGCCGGCGGACCACCGATGAATACGCGGCTCAAGTTCGTACCGCCCGAGTTGGCGACGTACATCGTGTCCCGCCCGGGCGCCGTGCGGGAGAACGTCATGCCCCATGGCTGGGAACCGACCACGATGCCGGTCGGGTCGAACGTCCCAGTACCCGGAGTCCAGACCTCGAGACGGCCGAAGTTGATGTTCGAGAGGAACACGTTGCCGCGCGTCGCGTCGATCTGGAGGTCGGCAATGGTGCCGTTCCGGGTGACCGGCAGCGGGTAGGTGCGACCGAACACCACGAGCGCAGAATCCACGAACGCATTGGCTGCATTCGGCTGGAAGGTCGTGGCACCCGCGGGCAGCGAGAAGCCGATGCGGCCGCCCTGGTCATACGCGAAGCTCGTGAGCGTAATGCGCTTGCCGCGTGCCGACTCGGGCAGGTTGAGCGGAATGGTAACGACTGCCGTGGACGGGTACGGCAGGAGCAGCGCAACACTGTCGCGCTTGATCACGCCGCCGACCGAATCTCGCAGGATGTAGCCCACGAATCGCACGCCGTTGCCGATCGCGGTGATCGTCAGCGAATCCTGCGTCTCGACGCGTGCCGCAATGGACTGGAACACCCGAGGTGCCGGCGGCAGTCCAGCACGGATCGCGATCAGCGTCGGCGCCGAGGCGCCATCCTGGCCGCCGGAATTGGTGGAAATCGGCGTGATGGTGAGCAACCCACGCGGCGGAGCATTCGCCGGAATCGGGACCGTCGCCGACATGGTGACGTCCTTCGGCAACGCGCCGTAGGTCACGATGATCGTGGTATCGATGCGCGTCGGGAACGAGGCATCGCTCTGGAGACGGAAGCCCACGCGCGCCACGCCAGTCACGTCCTGGGCGCGCAGCGTCACCGTCAGTCCTGCGCCGGCCGTTGCGCTGTCGCCAGCTACGGGGCTCAGGACGATCACACTCGGTCCCCGCACGATCTTCACGGTCACGCGCGCCGTGTCCACGCCGCCGAGGACGTCGGTGGCGATCACGCGCACGACGAGCGAGTCCGTCAGTGTATCCGCCGGAACACGCGACTTCAGGTACCGCGTGATGACCGTATCGCGCACGTTGGGAGGGAACGACGCCGACGCGGCCGGTGCGGTGATAGTTGGATAGCGAACGATGGTATCCTGTGTACCTAGCGCGGCGCTGCCGCGTAACGTGTAGCCCGAGAACGACACGGTCTTGAGGCCAGCGTCATCCTGGATGCGCGCCGTCACGAGCAGCGAGTCACCGACATTGAGCTTCGCGCCCGGCACCGGCGTCTGAATCGTGATGATCGGTGCGGCGATGGTGATGATCACCGAATCGACGCGGGTATTGAGCGCCGCATCGGTGACCGTCGTCCGCACGATGATGCGGTCGCCACGACGCGCACCGGTGAGCGGGACCGACACCGTGCGCGAGGTGCTGGGCGCGGCCGGCGAGATCGTCGCCGTGTCCGTGGCGATGATCGTGGCCTGGTTCCGCACCGTGGTCTGCACGGTGGAGACGCCCTTGTTGTCCGTCGCCCGGACGGTGACCACGACCGGCGCGATGCCCAGCGTGACCGAGTTGTTGATTCCCCCCGCGACGCTGAACGTCACGGCCGGCCGCTCGACATCGTCGGACGACCCGAGGGACGAAGTGGGCATGCGCGTGTCGCAACTGGTTGCGATGAGCACACCCGCGGTGAGCGCGGCGTGCCGCGCTGTAAGCTTGAACTGGCTCATATGGGGCTCCGCAGTGCGGCGACTAGCGCCGCACCGCCTCGGAAGACGACTGTCCCTCATCGATGATATGAGGCGTGATCAGGATGAGCAGGTCGCGCCGTTGCTCCTGTCTCGTGGTGTAGCCGAACAGGCGCCCGATGAAGGGCAGGTCCACCAGCAGGGGAATGCCCGACTTGGTGACGCGAACACTGGTCTGCGTCAAGCCGCCGATCACGATCGTCTGGCCATCGGCCACGAGCACGACGTTCCTGGCGTTGTTGTTGTCGATCAACGTGCCGTTGTTCGTGAAGCTCACATCGGAGTTCGTCACTTCCACCGTCATCATGATCTGGCGGTTGTTGGTCACGCTCGGCGTCACCTGGAGGGTCACGCCGGTCTGGACACGCTCCACCGTGATCGGGCCCGTTAGCGTCGTCCCGGTTCCGCCACTGCTGACGAGTGGGACGAACGGTACCTGGACACCGGACGTCAGCCTCGCCGTCTGGTTGTTGATGATCGTCACGCTCGGCTCCGCCTGCACGTCGAGGAGACTCACTTCCTGCAGGGCGTCCAGGAACGTGCTGAAGTCGAAGTTGCCGAGCGCCGTCGAATAGATGAGGCGTAGCGCCGCCCCCGGCACGTTGCCCGACGCATTCGCGATCGCCGACACCGTGTTTCCACCCAGCAACACGCGCGGCGGATCCGTGGGGTTCCCCGGGTTGCCCGCCGAGTCGGCGCGCTGGATGATCGTGCTGAAGAACTGCTGCGCCGAGCCAAGGTCGTACTTGATGCCGAGTGCGTCGAGATCCGTACGGTTCACGAGCACGATCTTCGCCTTGATGTTCACCTGCGGCTGGCGAAGGTCGAGCGACGACGCAAACGCCAGCAGCGCGTCGATCTGGCTTTCCGGGGCGGTGATGCTGATGCTATTGGTACCCTCGTCAGCCGACACGTTCCCGCGTCCGCGGCATCCCGTGGGATCTCCGGCCGTGCTCGGCGCCTGTCCGGCGGCGATCGTCGGCTGCGCTGGCGGCATCCCGCCGGTGGGAACCTGCCCCGCCGCCTGCGATGACGATTGCGCCGCGGCGCCTGCGCGCTCGGACGGGATACACTGCAACAGGCGCTGGCGAATCTGGTCGCCCACTGCCGTTGCGCGCGAATAGTTGAGCCGAACGACCCGCGTTTCAAGCCGCTCGTTCACGGCGCGGGCCGCGATGCGCTCCTGCGTATCCACAATGATGATGTTGTTGGCATCCTCCGTCGCGGCCAGGCCCTGTGACGCGAGAATCGCCTGGAGTGCCACGTCCCACGGCTGGTCCTTGATCTCCGCATCCACCTTCAGTGCGCCGACGCCCGAGCTCGGAATGATCGTGCGTCCCGAGAACGACGCAAACGACGCGATCACATCGCGAATGTCCGAACCCATGAACGTGACGGAGATGCGCGGCTGCTGCGAGCGCTGCTGCCCCTGCGTCGAGATGGTATTCGGCGCCTGCACCTGCTGCCCATTGGGCATCGGACGCGTTTCGGTCACATCACGCGACGTCTCGGCGATGGCGCGGTCGATCGTGCGATCGGGACCCACAACAGGATCGCCCGCAGGGCGGACGTCGGTCGTGGCGGCATTCCGGAGCTCGGACGTCTCCGTCCGCGCCTCGGGCGCGCCACCACCGCCGATGTGCCACGCGGCGAACTGCGTGCCCGACGGGATCGCAACGGCCACGCGAACGCTGCCCTCGGTCCGGGAGAGCTGGTACGAGCGCGGCCCGTCGAGATAGACGACCACGCGAACCGTTCCCTTCCGGAACTGGGAATATTTGACATCCATGATGCCGCCGCGGGAGACGCGATCGTATCCGCGGGACACGAGATCGAGCGATGCGCCCGAGAGGTCGAGCACGATACGATCGGGTGACCGCAGCGTGAAGTCACGCACCTCGAGGCCACCGGCAACGCCGATGACGACCTCCGCCCTTCCCGCCGAGGGAATGACGCTGAGGGAGGTGACCGACCCCCCGGCCGGGCGGGCGACGGCCGGTTCGGCACTGGGGCCGAGCGCGATTGCCGCGGCGACGACTACCGCCAGGACTGGCTTCATGGGTTCCTCACCTTTGTTGAATCGGACATGAACAGTGAGTCCTGACGATTGACCCCGAATTCGTCGATCGTGAAGATCACTGCTTTCGGCTTGATCTGGGCAACGCGCATCCGCCCGAGGGTCATGCCGGTGTTTACGCGATACTGCGCGTTGGTCAGCACGTCACGCATCACGGCGACGCTGCGACGACCAGAGGGTTCGTATACGATGCCGACGAGCCTGAGGTCGGAGAGCAACGGCCGCAGGTCTTCAGACAGGATGAGGGAGTAGAATGGATCGCGGCGGCCTTCCGCCTCGTAGCCGAAGACCTCGCGCGTGACCGGCACGAGCTCGCCGGGCACCACGGCAGACGGGCCCGCGGGCGCGGTCGCCGTTGCCGGCGCGCTGCCCGGGCCCGACTGTGGAGCCGCCGCGCCGCGACGGACCGGTACGGCCTGTCCGGTCTGCTGCGACAACCGCGAGTTCGACGAATCGGCCGCCTTCTGCGCGGCGCGTTTCGGGGCGTTGATGTTTGGGACGCTCTGCGCTTTCGCCGGCGCGAGCGCACCCGCGAGAGACAATCCCACCGTCAGGCCAACCGCTCGGCCGTAGTTCGTGTAGCGAGGCATCTATTTCTCTCCCGGCTTCGACTTCTCACTTCCCGGATTGCCCGTGGCGACCGACGGAGTGGGCAATGCGAAGCGCGCGACGTACGTCTGAATCTCGAACCTCGCATCGAGGTTCTGGTTCTTTCCCCGGTTCTGCGCCCGGGGATCGTTGGGGAGCGGCGCCAGCGTGACGTTCATTGGCGCCACGATACGCTGGAGCGTGCCGATGTTCGTGAGCAGGGTGGCAATCTGGTGGTATCCGCCGCGCACGCTGAGCCGATACTTGTATGCCTCGTACTGATCGCCGACGAGCGTCGGCAGTGGCTGGATGTCCGCGATGTCGAGGCCAACCCGGCGTGCCGCACTCGAGACCTGGTCGATGAGCGCGGGCACTTCATTTCCCGTGGGCACGAGGAGGCGCATCACCGCGAGGTCCTGCGCGTACCGGTTGGCCTCGGCCTCGAGCTGGCCGATCTTTCCCTGGGCCAGCTCTGACTTCGCGCGCTGGTTGCTGACAAGTAACGAGTCGAGCCGCGCCTGGTCGGTGTCCAGCGTCACCTTCTGCGGCTCCCAGACATACATGTAGTAGACGACGGCGATCGCGATGGCGAGCACGCCGACGACCGCGTACATCTGGTCGCGCTTGTTGCTAGGCAGGATGGCCATGGCTATTGCACCGACACGGCCAGGGGAACACGACGAACCATCTCGGGCTCCGGTCGTGAGTACAGCATGTCCAGCTGGAACTGCACGACTTCCTTCCCGTTGTCGTTGGTCCGCTCGGACTTCGCGAGCTGCACCTGCTCGAGGAACGGCGAGGCCTCGAGC
>JBKJMP010000240.1:0-2651 GCA_046596395.1 Gemmatimonadaceae bacterium | reverse complement strand
CGCTGAGGGTGGCCTTCCGGCGTTCCGGCATCCTTCTTCCCATGAATTACCACTCTGACCCTCACCTACGAGACGTGAACGACGCACCAGCTCCAATCCCCGCCGAGGGGGTGTGGTCCCCCGAAACGAGCGATGTACCGGACTGGCGGGCGATGCCGCGGCGCAACCGCCGGCGGAAGCGCCGCAGCTCGTATCCGGTCTGGCTCAAGTACCTGGGGTGGACCATCGGCCTGGCCGTGATCCTGACGGCGACCCAGCTGGCGGTGCATGCGATTCGTTCTGACCCCCGGGATTCGCGGGCGTTCGCCGAGCGGGAGTTGAGGCTCACTGCCCTGCGGCCGGACGAGAGGGTGCTGGCGGAAGTGAGCGTCTGGCAGCGCCCTGCCGTGAACTACTTCCGCGCGACGCGGGGCTTGCTCGTCCTGACGACGTCACCGGGCGATTCCGCGAATCCGGTGGGGGGTAGGGTGATCTACCTCGGACTCCAGCCGCGTGACCCGCTCACGCCCGCGGACGCGCCGCCAACGTTCGACCAGCGCTTCTGGCCGGTCGACACGGCAGTCTCGGTCACGCCGCATCGGACGCTGGCTTATCTCTCCCGCGGCTTGCGCATCGAGGCACCCCGCGAGACGATCACGCTCGGTGTGCCGTCGGGGGCATCAGGGGATGCGGACAAGCTCCTGTCCGAACTCGGGCGCAAGTACCAGGCGCTGCGGGCCGTGGGGTGGCAGCGCCGCGAGGTGCGCCGCGCGAACGATCGCGCCCGTCTCGTCCAGATTCACAAGGGACGCCGCGAATGGTTCCACACCGTTCGGCGCGGCGAGGCGCTGGCGTCCGTTGCCCGGCTGTACAGCACCACGCCCGAGAATGTTCGGGCACTCAACGCCATTGTGGGCGACCGCATCCGGATCGGCCAGAAGCTCAAGGTGAAGGGTTGGACGACGACGCCCGTCCCCTTCCCCGCGGGCGTGATTCCAGACTCAGTTCCCTGACGGCGTGACGGTCCCGCGGCACTCGCCGAATCCGATGCGGCGGTAGCCGTTCCGCTCGCACCAGCCGCGGAGAATCACTTCATCGCCGTCCTCTAGGAAGCGACGCGATTCGCCGCTCGGTAGCTCGAGCGGCTCGGTGCCGCGCCACGTCCGCTCGAGGAGGCAGCCACGGGAGTCCTTTGACTCGCCGCTCACCGTTCCGCTGGCGAGGAGGTCGCCTGGCATCAGGTTGCAGCCGTTGCTCGCGTGATGAGTCACGAGCTGTGCGATCGTCCAGTACATGGACGTGAAGCTCCCGATGCTGATCCGGGCCGGCGGCATGTGGGCCGAGCGCATCGCCTTTGACTGAAGCAATACCTCGAGCACGATGTCCACACCGCCTGCACGCTGGTTGGCGGCATCATGGAGGTGGGGCAACGGCGCGGGGTCGCCGGCGCCGCGAGTGAAGGCGGGTGCGCGAAAGGGTGCGAGTGCCTCGAGCGTCACGATCCACGGCGAGACGGTGGTGATGAAGTTCTTGGCGAGGAATGGGCCGAGTGGTTGATACTCCCATGCCTGGAGGTCGCGCGCCGACCAGTCGTTCACGAGGCAGAGGCCAGCTACATGCGCCTCCGCGTCCGCGATGCCGATCGGTGATCCCAGCGCGTTGCCGCGGCCGATGAAGGCGCCCACCTCGAGCTCGTAGTCCAACTGACGCGTGGGACCAAAGGTCGGCGCAGGCGCTGCGGCGTCCTTCGTCTGCCCCTCTGGCCGACGCGCGAACGAAGGACTGGTCACGATGGACGACGCGCGGCCGTGATACCCGATGGGCACCCACTTGTAGTTGGGCAACAGCGCATTGTCGGGGCGGAACATCGAGCCAACGTTGGTGGCGTGGTGGATCGACGCGTAGAAGTCGGTGTAGTCGCCGATCCTTGCGGGAACGAGCATGTCCGCGCGCGCTCCGTCCACGAGCACATCCGCGCGGACGCGAGCGATGGCCTGTCCCGCGTCGGTATCGGCGCGCAGCAGCGCGCTGGCGCGCGTGCGAAGCGCGTGAAGCACCTCGGGTCCAGCGCCAAGCAGTGTATTGAGCGAGGAGCCTGCGGAGCAGTCTTCAATCAGGGCCGCGAGGGAATCGTCGAGTTGCCCTCGGTCGGCGACGGCGGTGAGATCGAGGATCTCGTCGCCGATCGCGATACCCGGCCGCCCGGCGCGGCCGTTGGATTGAAAGACACCGAGTGGGAGGTTCTGGATCGGAAAATCGGTGTCCGTCCGGTTTGCGGATTCGACCCATGACACGAGGTCGGGGCGGTGCGTGTCGTCGATCGCGCGCAGCGTCACAGGAAGCCCGAGCGGTTCAGGTCGTCGATCGGCTCATGGAAGGAACACGAGCCGAAGCCCGCAATGAAGTTGCGCCGCGCGTCGGCCACCTGGGCGAACGAGAGCGACGTGCCGCACCAGTCGACCGACTCGTCCGAAAAGACGATTCGCCTTGGTACTCGCTCCTCGAGCATCGCCTCGAGCGACGCGACCGGCGCGCCAGTGCGCGCGAAGGCGGCGGCGAGCATGAAATTGAGGAAACCGAACATCGGCGCCTGGACGGCATCGGTGTCGTAGGTGAGACGATGCTCCCCGCGCACGGGATGATGGAGGCCGGCGGTGGCCTTGAAGCAGACG
>JBKJMP010000239.1:0-5057 GCA_046596395.1 Gemmatimonadaceae bacterium | reverse complement strand
CTGGTGCTGCCGTTCGTGAAGTCCGTCGGCGCAAATGCCGGCTATGCGCGGTCGGTCGCGAGCACCTTCCTGCCCGGCGACATTGACGGCTTCCGTCCGGAGCTGCGCGACTCACGCGTGCGCACGATCCCGCTCAACACCACGATCGCGTGGGGATTTGGCCGAGGGCTCACGACGGCTGCGGGGTATACGTTGACGACGCGGGCCGATTCGCTGCCGGGCAGCATTGCCGACGGGCGCTCGGAGGAGATGAGCGCGGACCTCGGCCGCGCGTTCAAGTTTCCGAAGAGCCTGGGCTTCACGATCGAGAACGACATCCGCGCGCGCGTTGGTTGGCAGCAGTCGCGGCAGAGTACGTTCATCAACGACCTCGCGCGCGGTGGCACGAGCCGGCTTGCCGAGAATGGGCGAACCGCGGTGAGCATCAACGCGGACACGGATCTCAGCGAGACGGTGATCTTCACGTTGCAGGGCTCGCGCGTGGCAACGTATGATCGCAACTTCAACCGGAGTGCGACGCAGTTGTTGTTCTCGACGGTGCTTCAGGTCCAGTTCTTTGGTGATGCCAAGTAAGGGAGCAGGGAACAGGGAACAGGGCACAGGAAAGCTGTATCATTCCTTCCCTCGGCACCTGATTCCAGCTCCCTGTTTCCTGATCCCTGTTCCCTGATTCCTGTTGTCATGCGGATGTTGACACTCATCGGTACCTGCCTGGCCATCCTCTCGGCCGGGTGTGACACGCTCACCGCACGCCCCAAGACCGACTTCAACGCGGACTCGGCCTACGCGTATGCGGCGGCCCAGGTCGCGTTCGGGCCGCGCGTGCCTGGTACCGTCGGCCATGCCCGGACCGGCGACTGGATCGTCGCGATGATGAAGGCGCGGGCCGATACCGTCATCGAGCAGCGCTGGATGCACCGGACGCAGGAGGGCGATTCGATTCCGCTCCGCAACGTGTTCGCCCGGTTCAATCCGCAGGCGACGCAGCGCATCCTGTACCTCACGCACTGGGATACGCGTCCCATGGCGGACCAGGACCGCGTGCTCGGCAACCGCGGCGAGCCGATCCCGGGCGCCAATGACGGCGCATCCGGCGTTGGCCTGCTCATCGCCCTCGGCGATGCACTGAAGAAGGTGCCACCGACGATCGGCGTCGATCTGCTGTTCGTCGACGGGGAGGACTACGGCAAGAGCTTCGATCCCCCGTACGCCGACGTCCTGCTCGGCTCGCAGCACTTCGTGACCAACCTGCCGACGCCGGACTACAAGCCAATCTTCGGCGTGCTGTGGGACATGATCGGCGACGCGCACCTCAACCTGCTCCAGGAGCAGAAGTCCGTTGCCGGTGCCCCCGAAGTCGTGCGTCGCGTGTGGGACAAGGCGGCGGAGTTGGGCTACGATAAGTATTTCATCGCGCGGGGCGGACAATCGGTCACGGACGATCACGTGCCGTTCCTCGAGCGCGGCTTCCGTGTGATCGACGTGGTGGACATCGACTACGGCCCACCCGATGCCAGCGGAACGGCGTCGCCGAGCTACCATCACACGATGCAGGACACGATGGAGCACATTTCGAGGCGGAGCCTCCAGATCGTCGGCGACGTCGCACTCGCGCTGATTCGAGGCGCGTAACGGCGCACCGGGCTGCGATGGTTTGGTGATGGAGGGAGTGGTGGGCGATGCCATCATGCGCCCATGCCGACCCCCTCCGAACAGAAGGCCCTCGCCTTCGTGGCCATCGTCATCCTCCTCGGCGGCGCCGTCCGGGTGGTCCGCGCCGGCGCTGCCCGGCCGCCCACGCCATTCGAGCAGCAGGCGCTCGCGCGCCAGGCGTCTGCCACCGACAGCGCTGCCGCTGCGGCCGCCCGGAAGAAGCCATCGAAGCGGGGGCGGGTGTCACTCCGCCCTTCCCGGGACACCGTACCGAAGGTTGTGGGCGGTGTGTCCACGGTACCGCTCAACCGGCTCGGCTTTCCGCCTCCGAGTCCGACGATCATAACGGGCGGGGTGCAGGAGGCCCGGAGGACCGCGGGCGGTATTCTCATCGACCTCGAGGTCGCCACCGCCACCGAGATCGAGCGGCTACCCCGCATCGGGCCCGCGCTGGCGGCCCGCATCGTGGCGAATCGCGACTCGGTGGGGCCATTCGGCTCGCTCGAGGGGCTCGATCGCGTGAAGGGCATCGGCAAGGCGACGCGAAAGCTTCTGGCGCCGCACGTTACCTTCGGGGGCGTGGCGCGAGCACCGCCAATCCGGTAAGTCGCTCGTAGCGAGGTCGAGAGCGGCCCTGGAAATGCACTTGACCTAGCCGAATGCCCCTCTCCAACCCCTCGCGCACCGTCCTGCTCGCGCAGATCGGCGGCACGCAACTCGGAATCCCGGCAGACGCAGTCCGCGAGATCATTCGCGCCGTGGCCATCGCGCCGCTCTCCGGAGCGCCCGCGATCATCGAGGGCGCCATCAATCTCCACGGGCGCATCGTCCCCGTCGTGGACCTGCGGCGCCGCTTCGGCATGCCCGCTGCTCCGACTGAACCCGACCAGTTCATGATCGTGATCGAGTCGGGCGACCGGCTCATCGCCGTCCGGGTGGACGACGTGGACGACGTCACCGACGTCGCTGGCGAGCTCACAGCGCCCGGCACACTCTCTCCAGTCATCCAGAACCTGGCCGGAGTGGCCGCGGCCGAAGGGGGAACGATCGTCATCCACGACGTGAATGCATTCCTTACGCAGGCCGAGGCCGAAGCCCTCGACCTCCTCACGCCGCAGTCGCCGTGAGCCTCAATGGGGTTGCGCGCCCGTCGCTGCCGATGCGCGCGTCGGGTTACACCGACCCCGCCTTTGCGCGGCTCGCGGACCTCGCGCACCTCCTGGCCGGACTCGTCTTTCCAGCCAACCGGCAGCCGTCGGCCGAGGCGGGGATGCGGCGCGCGATGACTGCGCTGCGCATTCGGGAGCCTGCGCTATTGCTGCGCGCCGCGGAGATGCCCGGACCGTCCCGTGACGCCATCCTCGCCGAGCTCACCGTGGGCGAGAGCTATTTCTTCCGCGACGAGGGGCAACTCGGCATCCTCGCGGGCGAGATCCTCCCCGCGCGTGCGCGCGCGGCCGACGCCGGCCGGCCGCTTCGCGTCTGGAGCGCCGGATGCGCGTCCGGCGAGGAGCCGTACACGATCGCGATCCTCCTGCGCGAGCTCGGCTGGCCGCACGAGGCGCAGGTCCTCGGCACCGACATCGCGCTGCCGCGTCTTGAAGCAGCGCGTCGCGGCCGGTACACGCGATGGGCGCTGCGGGGCGTGTCCGATGAGCGCGTCGCGCGATGGTTCTCGCAACGGGCGACGTCATTCGACGTCGATCCCGAGGTGCGCGACGCCGTGGAGTTCCGCACCCTGAACCTCGTGCACGACGCTTACACATCCAACGCGACCGCGGCCGGGGGACACGACCTCGTGCTGTGCCGCAACGTGATGATCTACTTCGATCTTCCCACGGTCGCGCGCATCGCCACGGGCCTGCTGGAATCACTCGCCGAGGATGGCTGGCTCGTGCTCGGCGCGTCCGATCCGCCGCTCGCGCATCTGGTGCCATGCGAGGCGGTGATGACGCCGCGGGGCATGGCGTATCGTCGCGTGAGTGCCGAACGCACGGCGCAGCGGGCGAGGGCGAGTTCCCCCATCCAGCTTCCCACGCCGACGGCATGGCGCTCGGCCGTTCCGGCACAGCGCGCCGTCGTCACCGCTGCACCACAAGTGCCATTCAGGACAGTCGCGCAACAAACCACGTGCACCGACGCCGCAGACGCCGTTCGCGCCGCGTACGAACGTGCAGACTATGCGGCGGCGGAATTGGTCAGCGAAGCCGCGCTGGCGTGCGAGCCCAACTCCGCGGCGTCGCTGCCGCTCTGGGTGCTCTACCTCCGGTCGGTTGCGAACCAGGGCCGCCTGCACGAGGCGGGCGAGCTGTGCGTTCGTGCGCTCGAGCTGCACCGCCTCAGCGCCGAGTTGCACTACCTGCACGCGACGTTGCTGGCGTCGGCCGGTTGGCATGCCGACGCCGCCACGGCCGCGCGCCGCGCGATCTACCTCGATCGCGGCTTCGTCATGGGGCACATGCTGCTCGGCGACGCCCTCGCGCGTACGGGCGACCTCAAGGGCGCACGTCGCGCCTTCGAGAACGTCATCGCGAGTCTCGCGAAGGCGGATCCCGCCGCACCGGTCGTCGCTGCAGACGGCGTCAGCGCGTCGCGCCTCCGTCAGGTGGCGGAGTTGCATCTCAGCGCGCTGGGCGCAGAATCGTCGGCATGACGAACGTCACGGAGGTCGAGATCCTCGCGGCGCGGCTCGAAGCGCTGCTCGAGAAGGGCGCGAACCTGGCCGCTGCTGCCGAGGATCCCGTCAAGCGGCAGGCGGTGCTGGCGGCGCGAGCGCGGGCGCTCGCGGTGCCTCGTGCGGACTATGATCCGAACGCTGCCGCCGACGCGCTCGACGTCCTCGTGTTCTCGCTCGGCGACGAGCAGCTGGGGGTGCCGCTGGCGTCGATCGTCGCGATCAGCCGCACCGCGGCCGTCACGCCGCTTCCGCGCGCGGTGGCGCCCGTGTACGGCGTTACCGCATGGCGCGGACGTCCGCTCACCGTCCTCTCGCTGGGCGCCTCCGCGAGCCCGAATGCGGACACGCGCCTCGTCGTGCTCGGTGGTTCGAGGCGCGCGTATGTTGGGCTGGTCGTGGACGGCGTGGATGAAACGCTGACCCTGGCGCGCTCGGCGCTCTCGCCTGCGCCATCGGGCCCGCGTCGCGCGATGTCGCTCGGCATGACGAGCAACGCGCTGCTGGTGCTGGATGCAGATGCATTGCTCAACGCGGCTCGGACCGAGTCGTGATCTCTTCCCGGATGAGGTTCTGATGAAGTACACCGTCGGCCGGCGCATTACGATTGCGCTCGCGATCGAGCTGGTCCTCCTGGCGCTGGTGGCCCTGCTTGGCGTGGGCAGTCTCACGAAGGCGACCGACAGCTACGAGAGTGCGCTGGCAGTTCGGCGCAGCACGGTCGTGCCGG
>JBKJMP010000111.1:0-2572 GCA_046596395.1 Gemmatimonadaceae bacterium | reverse complement strand
GAGCTCGCGCTGATGATCTTCATCATGCCGATCGCGATCGGCTGGTGGGCGAACTGGTATCCGGGCGCGGAGCCGGGAGGCGGCAGCTACATCGCCCAGCGCATGCTCGCCTCCAAGTCCGAGAAGGACTCGCTCGGCGGCACATTGTTCTTCAACCTCGCGCACTACGTCCTGCGTCCCTGGCCGTGGATCATCACGGCATTGTGCTCGATCATTATCTTCCCCGAGCTCTCGGACATCCAGGCGGCGTTCCCCGCCGCCGACCCCACGCTGATCGGCCACGACAGCGCGTTCCCGGCGATGCTCAAGTTCCTGCCAGTCGGATTCGTGGGGCTGATGGTCGGCGGGCTCATTGCCGCCAACTCCTCGACGATCCTCACGCACCTGAATTGGGGGTCGTCGTACCTCGTGCACGACTTCTATCGCCGGTTCGTGCGGACGGATGCGAGTGAGAGGCACTATGTCACTGTCGGCCGCATCTGCACCGTGGTGCTCTATGTCGTGGCCGCTCTGCTCAGCACCGTGCTGGAGTCGGCGCAGGATGCGTTCGAGGTGCTGATTTCGATCGGCGCGGGGACGGGACTGCTGTATCTCCTCCGCTGGTTCTGGTGGCGCATCAACGCCATGTGCGAAGTGGTGGCAATGAGCAGTTCCTTCCTGATCTCGGTGGTGTTCTTCGTCATGAAGAAGACGGGGAATGGACTGCCCTTCGCGCAGACGGTGATCTTCTCGGTGGCATTCACGACAGTGTGCTGGATCATCACCGCGTACGTGAGCGCGCCCACCAGCCGCGAGCAGCTGATCACCTTCTACCGCAAGGTGTATCCGTCGGGTCCGGGCTGGAATGTCGTGCGCCAGGAGGCTGGCGTGAGCGAGGCCGAGGCGGCGCTGCACAGCGACGACATCAAGGGCGCGACGATTGGCTGGATCTCCGGCTGCCTCGTGATCTGGTCGTCGCTGTTCGCGATCGGCAACTTCCTCTATGGGCGGACGCAGATGGCGTTGATCCTGACCGCCGTGTTCGTGGTGAGTGGCATCGTGTTGCTGCGCGTCGTCAATCGGTTGTGGGACAAGCCTGCAACCGCGTAGGTGCAGATCCTTCGCTTTGGTCCGGATGACGACACATGAGTGACATCTCTCGACGGGACCTCCTCAAGTCGGCCGCGATGGCGGGGGTCGGGCTTGGCCTTGCGCAGGCGTCGGCGGACGCAGAACCCATTCGGCTCGCTGATGAGCCACCTCCGCCGACACTGGCGGAGAGCATGATGGGGGTGCCCTTCGAGAGGCGCGACGTGGTGCGCATCGCGATCGTGGGCACGGGACTCCGTGGCCGGAGCACACTGAACGAGCTGCTCGGTGTCGGCAACGTGCGCATCACGGCGCTCTGTGACACCGTTCCGGAGAAGGTGGCGCGCGCGCGGGCGATGCTGAAGGCGAAGGGACACGACTACGAGCCGGCGATCTACACCGACGGCGAGCGGGCGTTCGAGCGGCTGTGTGCGCGAGATGACATCGACATCGTCTACACGGCGACGCCGTGGCGGTGGCACGTGCCGGTGTGCCTCGCGGCGATGAAGGCGGGGAAGCACGCGGCCACCGAGGTGCCGGCCGCGGTGACGGTCGAGGACTGCTGGGCACTCGTCGATGCGTCGGAGCGCACGCGCCGGCACTGCATCATGATGGAGAACTGCAACTACGGCTACAACGAGTTGCTCGTGCTCCAGATGGTGCGCGCGGGATTGTTCGGGGAGCTCAAGCACGGTGGTGCCGCCTACAACCACGACCTCCGCTCGATCCTCTTCGAGACCAAGGACGAAGGGCTCTGGCGCAGGGACGCGCACACGCAGCGCAACGGCAACCTCTATCCGACCCACGGGCTCGGCCCCGTCGCCTGGTACCTCGGCATCGACAAGGGCGACCGCTTCGACTACCTGGTGTCGATGAGCACACCGGAGTTCGGGCTGAGCAAGTGGCGCGAGGACAACGTGCCGAAAGGCGATCCGCGCTGGAAGGAGAAGTACGTCACGGGTGACCTCAACAGCTCACTCATCAAGACGGCGAAGGGGCGCACGATTCGTCTCGAGCACAATGTGTCGAGCCCGCGTCCGTATAGCCGCATCAACAGCATCGAGGGCACCAAGGGGGTGTTCGAGGATTATCCGGCGCGCATCTACATCGAGGGACGCGGTCGCGGGCACGCCTGGACGCCGATCGACGAGTACAAGGCAGAGTTCGAGCACCCGTGGTGGAAGGAGCAGGGGGAGAAGGCGCGGACGGGCGGCCATGGCGGGATGGACTACATCATGGCGTGGCGCCTCGTGACGTGCATGCGCGAGGGGTTGGTGCCTGACTTCACGGTCTACGACGCAGCGGCGTGGAGCGTGCCGGGTCCTCTCTCCGAGCGGTCGGTCGCGAGGGGGAGTGCGCCGGTGAAGTTTCCGGACTTTACGCGGGGGAAGTGGAAAGGTTAGAAGGCCGGGGAAACCGACAACTCCAGACCCGGCTTTAAGAGCCGCCGCTCACGGTCCTCCACGGCGCGCACGACGGGCTTGCCGCCACGCCGGCACGCACC
>JBKJMP010000610.1:0-4025 GCA_046596395.1 Gemmatimonadaceae bacterium | reverse complement strand
AGCGCGTCAGGATCGGCGTCATCGGCGCCGGTGGGCTCGGTATCCATCATGTGCGCATCCTGCGGGACATGCAGGGTGAGGACTTCGCCGGCTTCTACGAGTCGCGGAGTGAGCGAGCCACGCAGGTGGCGACCGAGTTGGGCGTTCGCGCGCACGACACGCTCGACTCGTTGCTCGACACCGTTGACGCGGTAACGATCGTCGTCCCCACGCCGAAGCATTTCGCCGTGGCCGAGCAGGTGCTGCGTCGCGGCATTCATGCAATGATCGAGAAGCCATTGGCCGCCACGCTCGCCGAGGCGGATGCGCTGCTGGCGCTGGCGGACGCGCACGGCGCGATCGTGCAGACGGGGCACGTCGAGCGCTTCAACCGCGCGATCCGCGCCGCCCTTCCGTATGTGGACGCGCCGCGGTTCATCGAAAGTGACCGGTTGTCGCCGTTCAATCCGCGGGGATCGGACGTGGCCGTCGTACTCGACCTCATGATCCACGACATCGACCTCGTGCATACGCTCGTGGGCGGGAAGGCCGCGACCGTCGCGGCGGTGGGTGTGCCGGTGCTGACCCCGTTCGTGGATATCGCGAATGCGCGGCTGACCTTCGAGTCGGGAGCCGTCGCGAACATCACCGCGAGTCGCGTGTCGCGCGAGCGCATGCGGAAGATCCGCATCTTCCAGCAGAGCGGCTATCTCTCTCTCGACCTCGCCGCAGGACACGGCGAGTTTTACCGGATGCGCGGTGACCTCGACATGGCGGCGCTCACCGCGGCCCCCTTGGCCCTCGAGCAGTTCGTCGAGCGCATCCCACTCGAGGCGCCCGAAGGCGAGCCCCTCCGGTTGGAGTTCGAGAACTTCCTCGCGGCCATTCGTGGCGAGGCAGCGGTGGCCGTGTCGGGACAGGCAGGGCGCGAGGCGCTCGCCGTGGCGCTCCAGATCGTGAGCGACATCGAGCGGTCGCTCCCCGCACGCGCCGGGCGCGCGCCATCGGGCGAGCGTGCGTGAGATCCTCTTCGTTGCCGGTGAGGTGTCCGGAGACCTGCATGCGGCCGGCGTAGCGCGCGAGCTCGTCGAGCAAGGCGTGGGCTTCACACTCATCGGCGTCGGTGGCGATCGGATGCGCGACGCGGGCGTGCAACTCCTTGCGCATGCGGAGCGCCTCTCGGTGATGGGGTTCGTGGAGCCGCTCAAGCGGCTGCCGACGTTCCTCGCGCTCCGGCGAACGCTTCGCGAGCGAATCGAGAGCGGAAGTGTCGCGCTCGTGGTGTTGATCGACTTCGCGGGCTTCAACCTCAAGATCGCCGCCGCAGCCGCACGCGCGGGCGTGCCGGTCCTCTACTACATCACTCCGCAGGTGTGGGCCTCGCGCGCCGGCCGTCTGGACGCGCTCGCGCGCACCGTCACGCGAGCCGCCGTGATCCTGCCGTTCGAGGAGAAGCTCCTGAAGGATCACGGGATCCACGCCACGTTTGTAGGCCACCCGTTGCTCGACCATGCGTTGACGCTCCCGAATCGTTCCGACGCGCGCCGCGAGTTCGGGATCGGTGAGGGGGCGCGAATGCTGGCGTTGTTTCCAGGCAGTCGGCGCCAGGAGATCGCTCGACACCTCGAGCCATTCGTCGCCACCGCGATGGAACTGCAGCGGCGGGACCCGGCGCTGAGGGTCGTCGTGAGTGCTGCGCCGCACGTGACGATCCCACCCGAGCGGTGTCCCTTTCCCGTGGTGCGCACGCCATCGTTCACGCTGCTGCGGGCGGCGGACGCCGCGATGTGCAAGAGCGGCACGACAACACTCGAGGCCGCGGTTGCGGTGTGCCCGATGGTCGTGGCGTACCGCACCGATCCGCTGACGTATGCGCTCGCGCGTCGCCTCATGACCATCCCGTTCATCGGCCTGGTGAACGTCCTCGCGCAGCGTGAAGTGGCGCGTGAGTTCGTCCAGGATGCCCTCGAGCCGGTACAGGTCGCCGACGCGCTCGAGCCGCTGCTCGATGCCCGCAGCATGGAGCGGCAGCAGATGGTGGTGGCGCTCGAGGGCGTGCGCGCGATGCTTGGAACGGCCGGCGCCGCGAAGCGGGTGGCCGCGATGGCGATGGAGATGGCTGTGGCAGGGAAGGGCCCGTGAACTCCGAACGGAAGGTGCGCTGGATCGTGCGCGGAGGAGCTGCCGTCCTTCGGCTTCTGGCGGGCACGTGGCGCATGCGCGTGCACGACGACGAAGGCCTGCGTGCCGCCCGGGCCGGCGACCGCCGGGTCATCTTCGCCCTGTGGCACGGGGAGCTCCTGCCCCTCCTCTGGCAGCATCGCGGCGAGAACATCGCGATCGTCATCAGCGAGCACCGCGACGGCGAGATCATTGCGCGGATCGCCGAGTCGCTCGGCTATGCCACGGTGCGCGGGTCGTCGTCGAAGGGGGGGAGCCGCGCGCTGATCGGGCTGATGCGCGAGATCGACGCCGGGCGAGACGGCGCCATCACCCCCGACGGACCGCGCGGACCGGCCCGCGTTTTCGCGCCCGGCGCAGCGGTCGCGGCGCAGCGGACGGGCGCGCTCATCGTTCCGCTGCGAGCGGCCGCGTCGCGATCGTGGCGTCTCAAGAGTTGGGATCGCTTCCTCATTCCAAAGCCATTCGCTCGCGTGGATGTGCACTATGGTGCGCCGACGGCGGTCGAGGCGGCGTCACCGCGCGATGCCGCGGCAAAGGCTCCGCAGCTGCAGATGCTGCTCGACTCGGTACCGGGTTCATGAGCGTGCTCCGCGAGCTCTGGTACGGCGACGGCATCGGGGCACGCATCGCGCGAGTGGTGCTGGCGCCCGCGAGCTGGCTCTACGGCGCCGCCGTCGGACGCCGCGCCGACATGCGCCGGTCCGTGGCGCAACGCTCGCGCATTCCCGTGATCAGCATTGGGAACCTCACCGTGGGAGGAACGGGAAAGACGCCGATCGCCGCGTGGGTGGCCGCCACGCTGCGGAGTCGTGGTGCCTCGCCCGCGATCGTGATGCGGGGCTACGGTGCCGACGAACCGCTGGTGCACGCGCGCCTGAATCCCCACGTGCCGGTAATCGTCGATGTCGATCGAGCGCACGGCGTGGAGACCGCTCGCGAGCGTGGTGCCGACTGTGCGATCCTCGATGATGGCTTTCAGCACCATCGGGTCGCGCGTAGTTCGGATTGGGTGCTCGTCTCCGCTGAGCAGTGGCGGGAGGGACTTCAGTTGCTGCCCGCCGGACCGTTGCGGGAACCGTTGCGCGCGCTCGAGCGGGCCGACATCGCAGTCGTCACCCGCAAGCATGCGTCCCGGGCGGAGGCGGAGGGTATCGCGGACCGGCTCGCGTCGCAGTTCCCGCATATTGGCGTTTCGGTGTGCCACCTGAGGATGGACGCTCTCGTCGATGCGCGCTCTGGCGAGCGACTCACGCTGGACCTGCTGGCCGGCCGCTCGATCGGCGCCACCGCAGCGATCGGCGAGCCCCATGCATTTCTCGGCCAGCTCCGAGATGCGGGCGCGACGGTTCACGCGCGGACCTTCCGCGATCACCACGATTTTTCGGCCGCAGATCTCACCGAGCTGACCGCGCTGGCGTCGTACCACGGTGGGCTCGTTTGCACACTCAAGGACGCTGTAAAGCTTGCGCCGATCTGGCCTCCCGCCGCCGCGCCCCTGTGGTATGTTTCCCAGATTACGGCCATCGAGCAGGGTCGGCAGGTGCTCGATGACGCACTCAAGGCGGTGCTGGCGGCGCGCCCGCTCGCCACTTCAAACGCCGGCTGAGACCGGCCCAGTGTTCCCACATGGCCACCGATCTTCGACTACCGACTGATAGCATCGTCATGCCGGACAAGGACAGCTTCCTCCATGAGGAGAATCCGTTCGAGGCGATGATGAGCCGTTTCGACCGCGCGGCCCAACTGCTCGATCTCGAGCCCGGACTGTACAAGGTCCTGCGACACCCGGAGAAGCAGATCATCGTCTCCATGCCCGTCATGATGGACAATGGCGAGTTGGAGGTCTTTACCGGGTACCGCGT
>JBKJMP010000602.1:0-2947 GCA_046596395.1 Gemmatimonadaceae bacterium | reverse complement strand
CATGGGTTGGTCTCCGTGGTGTGCGACACGTACGACTCGTCGCAGGTGGCTCTGGTGACTCCGTCTCAACAGCGCGGGGACTTGACCCACGCGAAAATCGGAGGCCAGCCCAGTCATCACTTCTAGCCAGACAAGGAGAGAATCCGTGGCAAAGACAGGAAATATCCGGCCGCTTGTTTGGGAGGAAGTGGACTCGTCGACGGGAAAGAAGGCTTGTTTACGCTCGACTGGAAGGTCTATCGAACAAAAGTCCCGGGAGGCTGGCTCGTTTTGGTAATGCACAACACAAGCGGGCTCACATTCTACGCAGACCCGGAACACAAGTGGGATGGCGCGAGTCTTCCGTGACCTGTGATAGGCCTCCGAACTGGCTTCTCGATATCTAGCGGAATCTTGCCGCTGCTTAACGTATCGTTGCAGCTGACAGGCACGCGGGAGGCGGCTGCGCCGCCATGGTCGTACGGTGCCTGCAGCTGAACTCGGGCGTTGATATGACTGGGCTGGTGTCAAGGGACTCAGTTTACAGCTATAAGACCACGTCCAAGCAAACTCCGTAGACGAGAGCCATGCGCATGCTCGTTGGAGTGAGTGACCACTGCTGACGCCGCGATCAGGCTATCGTGGCGGCTGCCGCGCTGGGCTGGACGTGTGGGAGGAGTGATCGCAGCCGGCAAGCGCGCCGGTGCGCCTCGACTGTTGCTGGCTTTGCGCCAGGTGGCGCGCACACTGGCCCACCTGGCAGCGGGGACAGAGCGCCACCGCCGCGCTCATGCATTCGATGCACTGCATCAGCGCATCGCTCCCGCAGGCTCGCCCTGCGCGACGACTCGCACCCCGGCGAGTCCCTCTGCTACTCGGCGCCCGTAGTCGGCGTCGCACTCGGTGAGGTGACCGATCATGCGGTGCTGTATGTCGGCGTCGCACGGCGAGAGCAGGCCCACGAGGTTGCTGATCAGCTCATCCCGCTCCCACTCGGCGAAGGCGCGGTAGCGGTCGCCCGCCTGTCCGTAGTTGTTCTCGCGGCTGATCGGCTGCCGCACGACGTTGCCGGAGACGAATGGCGTGTGCTGCGGTCCAACCGACGTCGCTTCGGCGGGACTGCCCTTGGCGGACGGCTCGTAGTTCACGTGCGGATTCACGCCCGGCGCGTCGCCGTCCACACGATAGGTCATCTGGCCATCGCGCTGGTTGGTGGCGACGGTGTTCTTCGGCCGGTTGATGGGCAGCTGAAGGTAGTTGGGGC
Source organism: Gemmatimonadaceae bacterium (assembly GCA_046596395.1). Taxonomy (GTDB): domain Bacteria; phylum Gemmatimonadota; class Gemmatimonadetes; order Gemmatimonadales; family Gemmatimonadaceae; genus AG11. The sequence continues at coordinate 1,704 of JBKJMP010000602.1, read as the reverse complement.
CCACGCGATAGCGTTGCGTGTCGGAATACGAAAACGTGCGGCCCTGGAGCAGCTTGTCGTCTGAGAAATCCATGCCGTCCACCATCACACCTGTGCCGAACGCCACCTGTTCCACCTCGGCAAAATAGTTCTCGGGGTTCTTGTTCAGCACCATGCGCCCGACGGGGCGGAGCGGGTAGAGTTCGGGTGGCCACACTTTCGTCGCATCGAGCGGATCGAAATCGAGCTCGGGGTGCTCGCCGTCCTCCATCACCTGCACCTGCAACTCCCACTCGGGGAAGTCGCCGCGGGCGATGGCGTCGTACAGGTCTTCCGTGGCGTGATTGAAGTTCTTGCCCTGGATCGCCTCGGCTTCGCTTTGCAGGAGATTCCGCTCGCCCTGCCGGGGGATCCAGTGGTACTTCACGAGCACGCCCTCACCCTGCGCGTTCACCCACTTGTACGCGTGGACACCGGAGCCGCGCATCTCGCGGTAGTTGGCCGGAATGCCCCACGGACTGAAGAGGAACGTGATCATGTGCATCGCCGACGGTGACAGGCTGATGAAGTCGAAGATGCGGCGGGAATCCTGCCGGTTGGTCACGGGGTCAGGCTTGAACGCGTGCACGACGTCCGGAAACTTCATCGCGTCGCGGATGAAGAAGACCTGGAGGTTGTTGCCGACGAGGTCCCAGTTACCGGTCTCGGTGTAGAACTTCACCGAGAAGCCGCGCGGATCGCGCAGGGTCTCCGGCGAGTGACCGCCATGGATGACGCTGGAGAAGCGAACGAAGACGGGCGTCTCCCTGCCTTTCGCCTGGAACAGCTTCGCGCGCGTGAGCGGCGCGATGGGCTCGCCGCCGATGGACCCGTACGCCTCGAAGTAGCCGTGCGCACCAGCACCGCGCGCATGCACGACGCGCTCCGGAATACGCTCGCGATCGAAGTGCGAGATCTTCTCCAGGAAGTGGTAGTTCTCCAGCACCGTGGGCCCGCGATCGCCGACCGTCCGGTTGTTCTGGTTGTTCGCCACCGGATGCCCCTGGCGCGTCGTCAACGTCGGGGTGTCCTCTCCCGCTGGCTTGCCGTTCCCATTGTCCGTCGCCATGTGCTGCTCCCGTCGAGGTGATGTCGCGTGCCGCCGTGCGGCCAGCAGTGGGCGCAATGTGACCGCGGCCGAGCCATAGAGCAAATCGATAGTTACTATGCCTCACATAGCGAACGTCGATGACTCATCCCACCAGGATTCCCATGAGCGCACGCACCCTCACGCAGATGACGCTCACGCAGCTGGCCTACGCCGTCGCCGTGGATACGCATCGTCATTTCGATCGCGCGGCGCGCGCGTGCAACGTGAGCCAGCCGACGCTGTCCATGCAGCTCCAGAAGCTCGAGGCAGCGCTTGGAGACGCGCTGTTCGACCGGCGGCGCTCACCGGTCGTGCCCACGGACATTGGACGCGTGTTGATCGCGCAGGCGCGCGTGGTGCTGCACGAGGCAGCACGCATCGGCGACCTGCGGGACGCGGCAAGCGGCGTGATCGAAGGTGAGCTTCGGCTCGGCGTCATTCCCACACTCGCACCATACCTGCTGCCGGCGGTGCTGGAAGCGCTCGCCAAGCGACATCCGCGGCTCGAGTTGGTGGTGGAGGAGGGGGTGACGGAGTCCGTGCTGGACGCCCTCCGGGTGGACGCGCTGGACGTCGGGCTCGTGGCGACGACGACC
>JBKJMP010000576.1:0-17450 GCA_046596395.1 Gemmatimonadaceae bacterium | reverse complement strand
CTCCGTGACGGCGTTGCGCGACGCCCAGGAAGCGATCATCGGCTACCTGTTGATCGGTACCGACAACACGGCGCGCATGCAGGTGGAAGACGAGCGCAAGAAGCTCGACCAACGGCTGCGCGACCAGCACTTCTATACCCGGTCGCTCATCGAGTCGAACATCGATGCGATCATGACCACCGACCCGCGCGGCATCATCACCGACGTGAACAAGCAGACCGAGGCCCTCACCGGCTGCACCCGCGACGAGCTGATCGGCGCGCCGTTCAAGAACTACTTCACCGACCCCGACCGCGCCGAAACCGCCATCAACCGGGTGCTGAACGAGGGCAAGCTCACGAACTACGAGCTCACCGCCCGCGCGCGCGACGGCAAGCTCACGGTCGTCTCCTACAACGCCACCACCTTCCACGACCGCGACCGCAGCCTTCAAGGCGTGTTCGCATCAGCTCGCGACGTCACCGAATTGAAGCGCTTCGAGCAGACACTGAAGCAGAAGAACGTCGAGCTCGAGGACGCGAGCCGGATGAAATCCGAGTTCCTCGCCAACATGTCGCACGAGCTCCGCACCCCGCTGAACGCGATCATCGGGTTCTCCGAGGTGCTGCGTGACGGCCTGATGGGCGACATGACGGACCAGCAGCGCGGCTTCATCGGCGACATCTTCAGCAGCGGTAACCACCTGCTGTCGCTGATCAACGACATCCTCGACCTCTCGAAAGTCGAAGCGGGCAAGATGCTGCTCGACCTCGAGCCGGTGGCGGTCACGTCGGTGCTGCGCAACAGCCTCTCGATCATCCGCGAGAAGGCGGCCGCGCGACGCATCAACCTGAGCATGGACGCGTCGGACGAGATCGATCTCATTTATGCCGACTCGCGCAAGATCAAGCAGATCGTGTATAACCTTCTCTCCAACGCCGTGAAGTTCACGGGCGACGGAGGCACGGTCACGCTCAAGGCCGCGCGGGTGTCTCGCTCGGACGTCGGACACCGCTCCGGCACGGGCACGTACCGCATGTTCCCCTTGCCCGACAGCGACTACACGGACTTCCTCGAGATCAGCGTCACCGACACGGGCATCGGGATGTCGGCAGACAAGCTCGAGTTCCTCTTCAAGCCCTTCAGCCAGATCGACAGCGGGCTCGCGCGCAAGTTCGAGGGGACGGGGCTCGGCCTCGCGATGGTGAAGTTGCTCGCGGAGCTGCACAGCGGAACGGTGGCCGTGGAAAGCGCGGTGGACGACGGCTCGAGCTTCTCGGTGTGGATCCCCTTCCGTTCCGCCGACGAGGACGCGCTGGTGTTCTCGAAAAGCGCGATGATTCAGCGTGCAGGCGAGGTCACGGGGCCACGTACCGCGCTGGTGGTGGAGGACGATTTCAAGTCGGCCGAGCTGATTCGTGTCCAACTCGAGGCCGAAGGCTTCACGGTCCTCCACGCCGCCTCGGCGGAAGCGGCCCTCGCGATCGCGATGCAGCAGCCCCTCTCGCTCATCACGCTCGACATCATGCTCCCCAACATGGACGGATGGGAGCTGCTGGGTCGCATCAAGCTGGTGCCGTCGCTGAACCGCATTCCCGTCGTGATCATCTCGATCGTCGCCGACCGGAACAAGGGCTTCGCGCTCGGCGCAGCCGCCGTGATGCAGAAGCCCATCTCGCGGCAGGAGCTGTACGAGTCACTCGTCGAACTCGGCCTCTTCCCGATGGTTCAGGGCAAGCTTCTCAAGGTGCTCGTGGTGGACGACGACCCGAAGGCCGTGGAGCTGATCGCCGTCCGGTTCCTCGGGCTCGCGAGCACGGTGCTGCGGGCCTACGGTGGCCGCGAGGCGATCGACATGGCACGCGCAGAGCTGCCGGACCTCATCGTCCTCGACCTCATGATGCCGGAGGTGAGTGGGTTCGATGTGGTGAAGGCGCTCCAGGATGGCCGTGAGACCTCGAGCATTCCCGTCCTGGTCGTGACCGCGAAGCCGATCGACAGCGCCGACCGCGCCCTGTTGAGCGGCTACGTGACAGCCATCATGGAGAAGGGATCGTTTGACCGCGAGCGCTTCAGCGCCGAGGTGAAGCGCGCGATGTCCGGCCGCGTGATGAGTTGAGATGGCCAACATCCTCGTGGTCGAAGACAATCCCGCGAACATGACGCTTGCGGTGTTCCTGCTCCAGTCGGCAGGACACTCCGTGCTGAGCGCAACGAACGCGGAGGCGGGACTCACGTTGGCGCGCGCCGAGCAGCCCGACCTGATCCTGATGGACATCCAGCTCCCCGGGATGGACGGGCTTCAGGCCACCGGCCTCCTCAAGGCCGACGTCAACACGTGCGCGATCCCCGTCATCGCCCTCACGGCCCTTGCCATGAAAGGCGACGAGCAGCGCATCCGCGCGGCCGGTTGCGACGGGTACATCGCGAAGCCGATGCGCTACAAGGAATTCCTCCACGCCATCGCTACGCATCTGGCGGGCCCGTGACCGGCGTCAACGGCACGTTGGCTCGGCCAGCGCGCATCCTCATCGTTGACGACGAGCGCCACAATCGCCAGCTGCTCGAGGTGATGCTCCAGGGCGAAGGGTTCGACCTCGTCACCGCAGATAGCGGCGAAGCGGCACTGGCCCTGGTTACGGCCGCGCCGCCCGACCTGATCCTGCTCGACGTGATGATGCCCGGCATGGATGGCTATCAGGTCGCGTCGAAGATCAAGGGCGACTCCCGCACGAAGAATATCCCCATCATCATCGTGACGGCGCTGGACGATCGAAACTCGCGCCTCTTCGGGCTGAACGCCGGCGCGGAGGACTTCCTCAACAAGCCCGTGAATCGCGCCGAGCTCACCGTGCGTGTGCGCAACCTGCTCAAGCTCAAGGCGTACGGCGATTTTCACGACTCCTACAGCCAGATCCTGGAGACGGAGGTGCAAGCGCGCACCGCGGAGCTTGCGGAGAGCGAACGCCTCTACCGCTCCACGTTCGACGCGGCACCGGTCGGCATCGTCCATCTCGGCCTCGACGGCGAGTGGTTGCGCGTCAACCAGCGTCTCTGCGACATGCTTGGCTACGGCGTCGACAAGGTGTGCACCGAGGCCTTTCGCGCGGTGGTGGACGCTGCACGAGATCCCATCGAGATCGCCGCCTTCGACAGCATGATCGCAGGAACGCTCGACCGCCACACGGTCGACGAGAAGCGATTCCGCCGGCACGACGGGAGCATGGTGTTCGCGCGCGTGAACATGTCGGTTCATCGCGATGCGGACGGCGCGCCACACCACGTCATCTCCGTCATCGAGGACATCACCGACCGGCGGACGCTCGAGGCACAGGTCCGGCAGGCAGGCAAGATGGACGCGATCGGGCGCCTGGCGTCGGGCGTCGCCCACGACTTCAACAACCTGCTCACCGTGATTCTCGGCTTCGCCGAGCTCCTTGCGCAGGATGAGACGCTGGATGTCGAGCATGGGAAGGACCTGGCCGAGATCAGGAAGGCCGCCACGAGCGCCGCAGGCTTGACGAAGCAACTGCTCGCCTTCAGCCGCCAGCAGGTACTGCACGCCGGGTCCGTGGACGTCAACGCGCTGATCACGGACATGACCGCCATGCTCGGCCGGCTGATCGGCGAGAACATGTCCATCACGCTCGACCTCGCACGCGACCTCTCACCCGCCTTCGCGGACCGCAGCCAGGTGGAGCAGGTGCTGATGAACCTCGTGGTGAACGCGCGCGACGCGATGCCCGACAAGGGCAGCATCTGCATTGAGACGTCCGAAATTGCGCTCGAGAACTCGTGCTTCCACGACGAGGTCATCATGAGCGGCTCGTACGTGATGTTCGCGGTGACGGACTCCGGAGCCGGGATGTCGAGGGAGACGCAGGCCCGCGTCTTCGAGCCGTTCTTTACGACGAAGGGCGCGGGCCAGGGCACCGGCCTCGGCCTGTCCACGACGTATGGCATCGTCAAGCAGAGCAAGGGCTACATCTGGGTGTACAGCGAGCTGGGTCTCGGCACGACGATCAAGGTCTACCTCCCGCTGGCCAATGCCGGCGACGGTGAGCCCGTTCCGCCACCGGAAACGCCGCGTTCGAGCGTGCCGGCGACGGAAACAATCCTGCTCGTGGAAGATGATAGCGCGGTGTGCGAGCTCGCGAAGCGCGTTCTCGAGACGGCTGGCTATCGCGTGCTCATCGCGGCGAGTGGCGACGAAGCTGAAATCGTCTTCATGCGCCATGCGGCCTCGGTGGACATGATCCTCACGGACATAGTGATGCCCGGGTGCGGCGGACCGGAGTTGGTTGCCCGATTACGCGAGCGCGCGGCGGTGCCCACGGTGCTGTACATGTCGGGCTATACCGAACGCGCCGCGGCCGAGAAGATCGGGCTCGCGCGCGGAACATCCCTGCTCCAGAAGCCGTTTACCGGTGCGCTCCTGCTTCAGCGCGTTCGCGATGGACTCGACCGCTGATGCGACTCTCACCGTGGACGTCGTCATGACCACGCCCGGCCGACCCATCATTCGCGAGCTCTCCGGCACCGAGGCGGAAGCGTTGCTGATGGACAACCACGTGGGGCGCATCGCGTACGCGCATCACGACCGCGTGGATGTGGAACCCATCCACTACGTCTACGAGGCACCGTGGATCTTTGGGCGCACCAGCGCTGGCGCGAAGCTGTTATCGTTGGCACACAATCAGTGGTGCGCCTTCGAGACCGACCGCGTGCGCAGCCTGTTCGACTGGGAGAGCGTCGTCGTAAAGGGACCCTTCTCGCCGCGCCACTCTCTGCAAGCGGGCTGGGACTACGACGTCGCCCTCGCGGCGCTCCGCCGCCTCCTTCCGGCAACGCTGACCGGCAGCGATCCTAGCCCGCACCGCGACATCGTCTTCGGGATCCATGCATCCGAGATTTCCGGCCGCTGCTCGGTCGCGAACGGGGCGGTGGGGGTATGAGGCTCTTCACGCGCCACCGGACGCCGGCGGAACATGAGCTCGACGCCACCACGCTCATCACGACGATCATCGCCCAACCTCGGCGCGACGCGCTGCGGACGTTCGTGCGCATCCGGCAGCAGCTGCTCGACGACCCCAACGCGGTACCGTGGCTCGCCGCGGCACACGCGCTGCGCGCTCGTGGACGAATCAGCAGCAACGTCCTCCGATACCTGACTGGGATCTTCCTCGAGTGCATCACCGCGAATGCGAGCGAGAGCGATCCGGAGCTCTGCGCGATTCGCCTCCACATGGAGGCGATGGAGGAGTCCGCGGGATTGAATGCAGAGCAGAGCTGGACCGCGCTCGATGCACCCGCGGCATGGCGCGACCTGAACGACCAGTGGAACGCGCGCTCCGACGCCGTAAATGCCGAGTACCTGCGGAGTCGGGGGTACGACGAGCTCGCCGACGAGATGGAGCACGGTGCGCAGGCATTCGCGGACGCCGGCGTCGAGGGGCGGGTTGAGCTCTGGGGCCGGTCGTAGATTGGGTATCCCCAGCAGCATGCTTAGGGCCGAGTTTGGGGTGCAGAGTCAGGGGTAGACAGTCCTGAGTGTGAAGCCGGGTTGGGAGTTGGGGGTTGGCGGTTTGGAGTTCCCAACTCCAGACCCGGCTCTTTGACTCAACGACCCAAGACTCCCCACTCTAAACCCCAAACTCGGCCCTGACCGACTAGCTTAGCTAGATGAGGTATCCTCCGTCGGCGACGTACACACTTCCAGTGCAGTACGCCCCTGCGTCCGAGGCGAGGAAGAGTGCGAGCCCGGCGATGTCCTCCGGCTGCCCCATGCGCCCCGACGGCACGTGCTTCAGGAATGCGTCGCGCGTCCGCTCCTCCTGCCAGATCGCCGAGCTGAACTTCGTCTGGATCAATCCCGGACAGATCGCGTTCGCGCGAACGCCATCGGCGCCCCACTCGCGCGCCATCGAGGCGGTGAGATTGATCAACGCCGCCTTGCTCGCGCTGTAAACCGCCAGCCCCTCGCTCGGCCGTACCCCTTCGACGCTCGCCACGTTGATGACGGAGCCGTGCCCGCCCTGCACGAGATGTGGATGCGCGAGCCGACTCAGCGTAAGCGGGCCGCGAAGGTTCACGCTCATGACCTTGTCGAACAGCTCGTCGGTCGCGCCAAGGAGCGGGCCGAACGCCGGGTTCGCCGCGGCGTTGTTCACGACGACGTCGATGCTACCGAACGTCGCGACTGTGTGATCCACGAGGCGCGCGAGGTCAGCGCCCTGCCCCGCATTCGCCGCGAAGCCGATCGCGCGTCCGCCGGCGGCCTCGATCTGCCGGGCTACTTCATCCACCGCGTCTTGTTTCCTGCTGCTGACCACCACGCTCGCTCCCGCTTCCGCGAGCGCGCGCGCGATCGCCGCGCCGATCCCCTTGCTCGCGCCCGTCACGATCGCGACGCGCCCGTCGAGCTTGAACCGCGCGAGTATCGAACTGTCCGTCGTCATTGCGTGAGGTGGTCGATGCGTTGCTTGTCGATCGCGAGGCTTGCGCCGAGTGCGCAGCCCTGCACCGCGGCGCCGAGTGCGGCGAAGCGTGGGTCGGTGGTCATGCCCTTCCGGTAGCGCGCGTAGATCTGCTGGAGGATCACCGCCGTCTTCCACAGTCCAAACGCATAGTAGAACACGCCGCTCCCCACGTCACGTCCACTGCGCGTCGCGTAGTGCTCCATCGCCTCGCGTCGCGTGAGGTTCCCCTCGGTGCGGCTCACACCGGGCAGCACCCCGCGCATCTCGGCAGGATCATCGGCGTCGATCCAGTAGGCGAGGGAGGTTCCGAGGTCCATGAGCGGATCGCCGATCGTCGCCATCTCCCAGTCGAGCACCGCGCGGACGTCCGATGGCCGTTCGGGATCGAGGATCACGTTGTCGTACTTGAAGTCATTGTGGATGAGCGACGCGCCGGACTCCTTGGGTTTGTGCGCCGCCAGCCATGTGGCGACCCGCTCGAGTGCGGGTACGTCATCTGTGCGCGCGGCAGCGTAGCGCGACGTCCACCCGTCCACCTGCCGGGCGACGTACCCGTCCGGCTTGCCGATCCGGTCGAGTCCCGCGGCGCGCCAGTCGAATGCGTGGAGATCGGAGAGTGTGTCCATCACCGATTGCGACACTCCGCGCAGCTCGCCGGCGTCCATGCCGCTCGGCAGCGAGCCGCGGATGATCATCCCGCGCACCCGCTCCATCAGGTAGAACGGCGCACCGATGACGTCGACGTCGTCGCAGTAGACGAGCGGCTTCGGAACTCGGCCATACGGCCCATGGAGTGCCGCGAGCAGCCCGTACTCGCGCGCCATGTCGTGCCCGCCCTTGACCTGGGCCCCGCGCGGTGGTCGCCGGAGCACGAGCTCGATGTCGCCGAGACGAACGAGGTAGGTGAGGTTGGAGAAGCCTCCGGGGAATTGCTGGATGCTGATATCAGGCGAGGCGAATTGGGGCAGTGCGCTGCCGACGAAGTCAAGCAGTCGCGCGAGGTCGAGATCCTCGCCCGCTCTTACGCTCCTGGGTCTGTCCTCTCGTCCTTTCGTCCCCTCGTCCTCTCGTCCCGTCACAGGTTCATTCCGTACTCGCGCAACACACTCCGCGCCACGACAGACTTGTGTACCTCGTCGGGGCCGTCGTAAATCCGCGCACCCCGCTCGTGCCGCGCGATCCACGACAGCACCGTGTCGTCCGTGATGCCGAGTGCGCCGTGTACCTGAATCGCGCGGTCCACCACTCGAGCGAGCACGTTCGCGACGAAGAACTTGATCGTCGAGATGTCGATGCGCGCGGCCTGTTGTCCCTCGCGCTGCATCTTCTCCGCTGCCGCCAGCACCATGAGCCGAGATGCGTCGATCTCCGCGCGCGATTCGGCGATCCAGTGCTGCACCGCCTGCTGCGTCCCCAACGGACGCCCTGGCGCAAGCATCCGCTCCGCCGCTCGGCGACACATGAGATCGAATGCGCGCTCGCACAGGCCGATCCAGCGCATGCAGTGGTGGATGCGGCCCGGCCCGAGCCGTTCCTGCGCGAGGCGGAATCCGGAGCCTTCGTCGCCGATGCGGTTCGACGCCGGCACGCGACAGTTCTCATAGCGAATCTCCGCGTGCGAGAAGTAGTCCTCGCCTGCGTCGCCCATGACCTTGATGTTACGTACGCGCGTGAACCCCGGCGTGTCCGTGGGGACGATGATCTGGCTCGCGCGCGCGTGCGGGCTGTCGGCGTCCGGATTCGTCACCGCCATCACGATCGCGAACGACGCACCCTCTGCCGCCGACGTGAACCACTTGTGCCCATTGATCACGTAGTCGTCGCCGTCGCGGACGGCAGTCGTCGAGAGGTGCACCGGGTTCGAGCCCGCGTGCTCCGGCTCCGTCATCGAGAAGCAGCTGCGGATCTCCCCGTTCGCGAGTGGGACGAAGAATCGCGTGCGTTGTTCCGACGTCCCGTGATGGCGAAGCAGTTCCATGTTGCCGATGTCGGGCGCCTGGCAGTTGAAGCCGTAGTGGCCGAGTGGCGACCAGCCGAGCGCCTCGCTCACGCGCGCGAAGTCGGGGAGGTCGAGGCCGAGTCCGCCGTCCTCGTTCGAAAGATGCGGCGCCCACAGCCCCTTCGTCTTCACGAGGCGACGAAAGCCCTGCATCGCGTCGAGGATAACGCCGAAACCGTCCGCGAGGAGCCCGCGCTCGAGCGGAACGAGTCCGTCCGTCACCAGCGCTCGCGATTGCGCGACGATCTCGTCGATGCCTCGCCCGGGCACCCCCATCAGATGAGCGTGTGGAGCTCGGGCGTGAGGTGCGCCGTGACGTTGAACGCCGCGAGCGTGAGCCGCGTGGGCGATGCGAGGAATTCCGTGACCGATCCGTTGCCGAGCGTCCAGCCGAGCTCCATCGTCTCCGCGTCGGCTGCGCGCAGCGTCCCGCCGATCGCCGCCGAGATGACCCCGCCCGACGTGAAGATCACGCACTCTTCCCCGCTCTTGAGGTCCGAGCGGACGCGTCGCATTGCGGCGTCGACTCGCGCGCGGAAGTCCGTGAACGGCTCGAGCGACGAAACCGGAAATTCTCCCGACGCCCATCCGTGCAGCGTCGCGGCGAACTGCCGCATGTATGCCTTGCGCGCCATCTGGTCGTCCTGGCTGACGTCTCCGGGAGGTGGCAGGTGCGCGGCGCAGACCTCCTGTCCCATGTGCTCGTCGAAGTCCGCGACTTCCTCCGGCGGCGGCATCGGCACCCCGCCCGCCCGCGCGTATGCCTCGGCCACTGCCGTGTACGTGTCGCGGTGCCGCGCGCGTGGCCCCACGTACGCGCGCGCGAATCGCCGGCGTGCCTCTCCCCACTGCGTGCCGAGCAGTTGGCTCTGCTCCACGCCGACGGGGGAGAGGAGGTCGTATTGGTCCGACCAGAAGGACGCCTGTCCGTGACGGACCATCACCAGGCGGCTCATGCTACTACGGTGCGAAATTCAGGCGCCCCGCGATAGGGGGAGGGAGGCCTCAGCCGAATTCTGGCTTCCCCGCGGCTACCCGTCGCCGCCGAGTGCGGAGGAGTGTCGCGCTGATCAGCGTCATCACGAGCCCCACCGGCAGCGGCTCGGCGAACGTGATCGCCACGTTCAGGAACGTGTTCCGGTACATCTCCGCGTAGCGGGCCATTTGCCGCTGCTTCTCGGCGAGGACGTGCTCCGTGGCCCCCGCCGCCCGTTCCTTCTCCATCGCGTATTCCGCGTATTTCTCGAGGAAGTCCGGTGTGATTCGGTGGTAGATGAACTGCCACGTTGCGGAGTAGCACACGGCGGCGATCAGCGTGATGAGGACGCCGACCTGGAAGGCGCGTCCGAAGCTTACAGTGCCTGGCCGACGTTGTCGCGGTAGGACCGGATGCCGAAGTACGTCATCAGCAATGCCAGCACCATTGTCGAGTAGCCAATGACTTCGCTGGTGCTGAAGCCGATGGTGTCGATGAATGGGATCGTGGCGAGCATCATTACGGAGAGGATGCCGCCGGCGATCATGCCGAAGGTGAGGACGATCTTTCGCATGGTAATCGGGGTGGAGGAGCGCGCGAGATAGTCGAGGTGGGGCTGTGGGAGCGTCATCAGAAAGGATGATTTTGCGGCCGGCGGGCGAAAATCATTGTTTTCGTCCTGGTTGTCATCCTGAGCGCAGCCGCGTTGTCATCCTGAGCGGAGCCCGTTGTCATCCTGAGCGGAGCCCGTTGTCATCCTGAGCGTAGCGAAGGATCTGCACCTGGATGTCATCCTGAGCGGAGCGAAGGATCTGCACCTGACGCCCCTTATCTATGGTATGAGCCGGAGCTGCTTCCCGATCTGAACCGCGTGGGTGCGCCGCTTGGCGCTGAGCTTCTCGAGGAGCCGGCTGGCGTGCGTCTTCACCGTAATCTCGCTCACGAACAGCTTTTCGGCGATCTCGCGATTGGACATTCCAGCGGCGATGGCTGCGAGGATCTCCAGCTCGCGGCGGGTGATGCCGAGGGCGCGGAGCTGTCGGCGTCCTGGACGAACGACGTCGGCGCGGGTTCGACGCGGATCTCCGTAATCACGACGGGCTCGGGCGTCTTCCGGGTCAGAGTGACGCCGAGCCGATGCCGAGGACGGCGACGAACCCGGCGATGAGGCCGCCGTAGAGGCCAAAGGCATGTTCGACGACCAGGAAGCGGTACTCGATGAGCTTGAGTGCCGCGATGAGGAGGCCGCTGAGGAGGCCGTAAAGGAGGATGTGGCGTTTCACGCGCGGGTTGGGTGGGTACGGAGACACACGGGTGGTAATGCCTCGCGGCCGTCGCGGCGTCAATTGTCCGGTGATTCCGCGTTGCGGGTGGCAACGCCGTTGACCATGCCGCACCAAGCCGCTGCCGCTTCCCTCCGAGCAATAGCCGCGCGTCAATAGTGCCCGCCGTGACGAGGTTCTCTCTGTTTCGGCGTTCCCCGTCGACTCTTTCGCGTGGTCCGACCGCCCCAGCCTCCCCTCAAGGTTAGATCTGCACCACGAGCCGTTGCACGATTGAAGTGCGCCGCCTTGCCTGCCGCGCATAAGCCCGTAGACTGGGGGGCGTGCTGTGGTCAGCGCGGCGCAAATCGTTCTGTGGGCGGTAAGTGCTCCCAAGAGAGAACCATGACAAATAGAGAGGGCGGGCGCGCCGGCTCCAAGACCGCAGGTCTATTAGCCTATGGCTTCCTGTTCACAGGTGTCGCGCTCATCCTTTTGAGTGTGCTTGGCGCCGAAGCGTGGCACTGGCCGCCTTGGATCACCCACTTCACGCGAGATCTCGGCCTGCTTCTAGCCGCTGTCATGACCGGCACCATTGTTCATGAGAAGCTCATTCGCGATGAAATGATTTCGTCCTTCGCGGCGGAACTTGATCGCACGTTCGTTGTCTTCCGCCAGGAAACTGCAAAAGAAGTACATCGACTTCTCTCGGAGCGGCCTCCGGCGCTAACGGGCATCCGGCAACTATCGGAAGTAAGGCGGAATTTCGGTGGTTACTACCATTGGGTAAATGAACAGAAGCCGCAGTATCTCTTCTTTGCAGGACGGTCTGTTCTCCACCGGATACACGCGGACATCAAAGCTAGGACTGACAACAGCGCAGCTGAGGTGATCCTTCGGCGACTACGCGAAGGATCCAGAATCCACATTCTGTTCCTCGATCCAAGAATCGATATCATCAGGCGACTTGCCGCAGAGGAAGGACAAACCTTGAACGCGATGCTCGGTGACATCGCCACCTCTCTTGGTATCTGCCGCGAGCTCGCTGGACTGTTGGGGAAACATTGCCACGAGCTTCCACCCGGTGCCGAACTATCCATCCGGGTATATAGCCGCGTCCCGTACTTTGCCTATCATCGGCAGGACAACGACGTCATCGTTGGTTTTTACTTCGATTCGGCGAAGGGTTCTACTTCCGCAGCCTACGAGCTTGTCGATGCTGAAACGAAGCAGACCTTCGAGGAGCACTTCGTCCGTGTGCGCTCAGAGGCTACGAACAATACCATCGTTGAATTCGAGGGTGCGCGAGGAAAGCCAACGTACAATGCGGCGTTGGTCGAGACCCTCGAGAAGGCAATCCAAGCAGCCATGGATGGCGGGCCGTCTACTGCCCAACACTAGAATGCGATGGACGGTTTAACACTGCAGACGCGGGTTTCTACGTCGACGTGACTATTACGAGACGAACAGCCTCCTTATGTATTCCCGAAGGTGCATTTGCCTTCGAGGTTCCGAGCGCAGGCTAGGCGCCCGCCCCTGAATCAGTGATCTGCAGCGGTGCGCTTGGTTCGCGCCTTCGCCGCCGGGCGAACGGTTGCCATCAGCGCTTCGGGATGCATCGACGCCACGCGGAGCAATACCTTTGCGGGACCTTCCGGACGGCGGCGGCGTTGTTCCCAGTTCTGCAGTGTGTCGATGCTGATCCCCAGCAACGCGGCGAACTTTCCCTGGCTCAGCTTGAAGGACGCGCGCAGGGCCGCCACATCCGGCGTTTCCGCTGACAGCAGGTCCTTCGCATGCGTCACGCGCGCCGGCTTCAGGCGGCCCGCCTGACTCGCTTTCATCTCTTTCACACGTGCAACCAGTTCGTCGAACAAATCTTTCCGCATAGACACTCCCCTTCAGTCGTCAGTGACGAGCTTTCGCAACACCCGAAGCTTCGCCACCGACAGGTTGGTCCGTACATTCTTCGGATACAGGAACAACAAGAACAGCTGATCCGCCACAGTCCTCCAGTAGTAGATGATGCGCGCCCCGCCCCGCTTGTCGCGCCCGGTCAGCTGCCATCGCGCCTTGCGGAGCTCGCCAGAGCCAGGAATTAGGCTGCCCACGTCGGGCCGTACCACGAGATGCAACTGTAGCGCCCGATATTCCTCAGCGGAGAGACTCGCCTGCACCTGCCTGGTGAACACTGGCGTCTCAATCAGCTCCCTGCGATAATGTACGCCAACGGCGTATGTTTGTCAGATGCGCACTGGCGTCTCCAACGTTCGTTGGAGTTAGCGCGACCTTGGGCTCGCACGGGCCTCTGACGGACTTGCTTCGGGCTGGCCGAGAGGAGCTAGGCTCCGTCCAGGCAAAAGCACGTCGCCTGAATATGCCCCTCATGGGACAGACTTTCTTCTCGGCGAAGCTCATGGAGCGGTACGCGCCAGCATCGATCCATTCTGTCGCTCTGTGCCTGCATGATGATCCGGACCTTCGGCCGCTCCTGGAAGCATACCCCGGCTTCGAGGTGGTTGTGATCTCCGACAACGAGCTACTGACTGGCCTGTAGAATGCGCTGCTCGAAGCAGGAGAACGTTCCAGCCTTGCCTCCGCGCACTGCCCGCCGTAGATGGGATGCATGACCCAACTCGCCAAGAGCGCCGCACTTGTCCTGCTACTCTCCGCGGCACTGCTCCCCGCCCAGCAACGCCCGCGCTCACACCCCGCCTTCGACGTCACCGAAACGAGCATCGCCACCATCCACTCGGCCATGCGCGCCCGCCGGCTCACGTGCCGAGTATTGGTGACTGCCTACCTGCGACGGATCGACGCATACGACAAGAAGGGCCCGGCGATCAACGCTCTCATCGTCGTCAACCCATCCGCCCTCGCCGTCGCCGACTCGCTCGACCTGCGCTTCTCACTCAATGGCCTCACGGGACCCCTGCACTGTATCCCCGTGATCGTGAAGGACAACTTCGAAACCCACGACCTCCCAACTACCGCCGGCTCGCTCTCGCTCGCAGGCAACCAGCCCCGCCAGGACGCATTCATGGTCCGCCGCATCCGCGACGCCGGCGCCATCGTGCTCGCGAAATCGAACATGGCGGAGTTCGCGTTCACGCCCTACGAGACGGTCAGCTCCATCCTCCCGGGCTACACGAAGAATCCGTACGCTTTGGACCGCGTGACCGCCGGCTCCAGCGGCGGCACCGCCGCGGCCGTCGCGGCGAATCTGGGCACAGTCGGTCTGGGAACGGATACTGGCAACTCCATTCGCGGACCATCCGCACACCAGGCGTTGGTGGGCATCCGCTCGACGATGGGACTCACGAGCCGCGACGGCGTGGCGCCGTTGAACCTCGCGTCGGACATCGCGGGTCCGATGACGCGCACCGTCGCCGATGCCGCGACGCTTTTCCAGGTCGTGGCAGGCGAAGACCCCGCCGACACCCTCACCACCCGCGCACGCGGACGTGAAATCCTAAACTACTCGGCGTCACTCGACCGCAACGCGCTCAAGGGCAAGCGCATCGGCGTCCTCCGTCAGGCCTACGAGCGCGCTACTACAGATAGCCAAGTGGTTCGCGTCTTCACACGAGCGCTCGACGACATGCGACGTCAGGGCGCCATCATCGTCGATCCCGCCGCGGTGCCCGGTCTCGATGCTCGGCTCCGCACGGCGGGCGGGTGCAACCAGTTCAAATGGGACATCAACGCATGGCTCGCGCGCCAGGGCGATCGTGCGCCCGTGCACACGCTTGCCGAAGTGATCGCGTCGCGCCGCTTTCATCCGACCATCCAGCAACGGCTCGAGTCAGCAGAGGCGGACTCGCTCCCGCCGGCGCGCAACCCGGGATGTGCGAGGCGCGATGAGTTCCGCGCGTGGCTGCGCACGGGCGTCACCACGCTGATGGATTCGTTGCACCTCGACGCGCTCGTGTATCCGACGTGGAGCAACCCGCCACGCCTGATCGGCGACCTCAACACCCCGCATGGCGACAACAGCCAGCTCTTCTCGCCGGGCACGGGGTTTCCAGCCATCACGGTGCCGATGGGCTACACGCGCAACGGGCTGCCGGCGGGACTCCAGATGCTCGGCCGCGCGTGGTCGGAGCCGACGCTGTTCGGGCTGGCGTACGCGTACGAGCAGGCGACTCGGCACCGTCGTGGGCCGGCGTCGGCGCCTGCGCTGAAGTAACGCTCCGCGACGATGACGTCCGCCTCGGACGCAGGCAAGCAGGAATGCAAACAGACTGAGCATGCCTGAGCGTGAGCGTGACGCCTCGAGCATTGCGCAACATCGAGCTCGAGCTCGAGCGTGGGCTGAAGCTTCGGTGAGCTCGAGCTGCAGCCTGAGCTCGAGCTCGAAATGCTCATTGCTGGAGGCTCACGCTCGGGCTCGAGGCTGGCGCCCATGCTCGCGCTCATTCGCGCATCGTCACACTCGCCGGTAAGGTGGCTCCCTGCCCACCCCACCGTACGTGAGCCCAACATCCCTGGCCAGATGAAGAACTCCAACAAGTATTTCCTCGAGTTTCTGTTCCTCGGCCTCGTCCTGCTCGTGACGGTAACCGGATTCTGGGACATCTATTTTGGCGCGAATCCCAAGCCCAATTCACATCATCATCTCCACGTCATTACCAATTTCCTGTGGCTGTTCCTGCTGATATGGCAGCTCCGCCTCATATCGACCAACAATTTTCGACAGCACAGGAAAACAGGCCTCGTCGTTCTCTTCCTTGCTCCCTTGATCGTCGCCACCACGGCACTCTTGTCGGTGCATTCCGCTCACAAGGGAGTGGTCTCGGGCAACGGTGACATGCTGATCGTGCAGAACGTTGGCGTCACGCTGGAGCTCGGACTGGTCATCCTCTTGGCATTTGTCGTCCGGAAGCGCAGGAAGCTGCACGCGTCGTTTCTCTTGAGCACCGGCATCCTGTTCATGGGCATCGCGCTCTTCTTCTCGCTCATCAGCTTCGCTCCGCAGTTCAAGATCGAAGGCCCCGAGACCTTCCACAGATTCCAGTCCGCAGGGATCACAGGCCAGGCAATCGTCCTGGTCCTGGGCCTCGTCTTCGTCATCAAGGATTGGCGGAACGGCTGGCCGATGTTCCTGGCCGCCGTGTTCTTTCTGCTCAATGAGGTGGTCAGGTCGCATCTCGCGAAGAACGACCTGATCCAGCCGCTGACTGAAATCGTCGGTTCAATGAGTCAGCCGTTGACCTTCATTGGCACGTTCGCCGTTCTGCTTGCCTTGCTTGTCGCAACTGGTGTACTGGGCGGGCGTGGGCTAATGCTGTTGCGGGCTGGATCCGGCCCGCAACACCAGACGCTGAGCGGCACCAGCGAGGACGGCGGTTAGCTTTTCCGGACGCTTCCTTCTCGTCTCCTGCCAGCCCCGCGTGACCCTCCTCTCCGTCTCCAACGTTGGCATCTCCTTCGGCGCCACCGAACTCTTCAAGAACATCACCTTCACCGTCGCCGACGGTGAGCGCTGGGGCATCATTGGCCGCAACGGCGCCGGCAAGACGTCGATCTTCAAGGTCATCACCGGGGATCTCCAGCCCACCGTCGGCAGCGTCGCGCGCAAGCCCGGACTTCGTCACGCCCTGCTCGACCAGCATCGTGCCTTCGAGGGCGCCACCACCGTGTGGGAGGCAGGCGCCGCCGCGTGGCGCGAGGTCATGACGCTCGAGCACCGGATTGCCGCACAGGCCATGACGCTCGGCGAACTTGGGGAACAGGTTACCCAGGACTTCCTCGAACGCTTCGGGCACGACCAGGAGCGCTTCGCCGATCTCGGCGGCTACATCTATCACGCCCGTGTGGACGCCGTGCTCCAGGGACTCGGCTTCGACGCCGAGGAGTCGAAGACCCGACTCGTGTCGTCGCTCTCGGGGGGCGAGCGGGGGCGCGTTGGCCTCGCGGCGCAACTCATCGCGCCCGCCGACCTGCTGCTGCTCGACGAGCCCACCAACCACCTCGACCTCGACACCACGACCTGGCTTCAGGACTGGCTCAAGGAGGCCGACGAGACGGTGATCGTCGTCTCGCACGATCGCGCGTTCATGGACGCCATCTGCACGAACATCCTGCACGTCGAAGCGAGGACGAGTGAATCGTACAAGGGGAACTACAGCCAGTTCGTGCCCCAGCGTGCCGAGCGTCGGCTCACGCGCGAACGCGAGATGGAGAAGCAGCGCGCGTATGTAAAGAAGGAAGAGGAGTACATCCGCCGGAACATCGCGGGCGTGAACTCCTTCCAGGCGAAGGGCAAGCGCAAGCGGCTCGAGCGACTGCCTCGCCTGGCACCACCACCGGGTGATCCGGCGGCGATGACGCTCCACTTCGAGACGGCGGAGCGCGGCGGTGATCAGGTGGTCTCGGTGGAGCAGCTCCGCGTGGAGGTGCCCGGTCGTGTGCTCGTGGAGGACTTCACGGCCGTACTGCGCCGGAACGACTTCGTCGCACTCGTCGGCCCCAACGGTGCAGGCAAGTCATCGTTCATTTCGACGCTCCTGGGCGATCGCGCGCCGGCGAGTGGACAGGCGAGAATTGGCGGTTCGATCACGCCAGCCTGGTTTCGACAGGACCTGTCCGATCTCCCGCTTCGCGTGTCGATGTTCGACGCGATCCAGGCACAACGAGGAACCTGGAACCGGGGCCAGGTGCAGAACCATCTCGGCGCCTTTGGCTTTACCGGGGAGGAAGTCTTCCGTGAGATCGGCACGCTAAGCGGTGGCGAGCGCGCCCGCATGGCGCTC
>JBKJMP010000554.1:0-3192 GCA_046596395.1 Gemmatimonadaceae bacterium | reverse complement strand
CGCAGGAGTGCGGCGGGATGGTAGGTGACGACGAGCGGAACGCCGTGGTAACGATGAATCTGGCCCCGGAGCTTGCCGATCGTAAGCTTCGTCTCGAGAAGTGTCTGCGCCGCGAAGGTACCGAGCGCGAGAATCACCTTCGGCTGAACGAGCCCGATCTGCCGAACGAGATACGGCGAGCACGCCACGACCTCTTCCGGCAGCGGATTGCGATTGCCCGGCGGACGATGCTTCAGCACGTTCGCGATGAACACGTCGTCGCGCTTGAGCCCGATGGCCTCCAGGATCTTCGTGAGCAGCTGCCCCGCCTGTCCCACGAAGGGCACGCCCTGCTCGTCCTCATTCGCGCCGGGCGCTTCGCCCACGCACATGAAATCGGCGGTCGGGCTGCCGGAACCGGGCACCGGATTCTTCGCCGTGGCGTAGAGCGGGCAGCGAGTGCACGACGCAATCGTCGCGGCAATCTCCTCCAGTGACGCCAGCTTGAAGGCCGGGTCATCAGAGAGTGCGCGGCTCGGGCCACCGATCGTGATACCAATCGGGACGTCCGAGAGCGGCGCGTCGGGGTTCGCGGCGATCTGCGTCGCCGGCACGTGCACCGAGCCGGAGGGAGGCGAATCCTTCACGGCGGGCGTCCCGATCGATGGACGCGCCTCCGGCACGCCGGTGGCGGCACGAATCGCCGCTCGCCAGTCAGTCGTGGCGGGGGCCTCCGCACGATGGCTGCGCTTCGCCGCGCCGAGGAGCTTCATCAACTCCTCGACGCTCAGCGAATCGAGGACGAGCTCACTCTCGCCCATCTCGCGCCGCTGCTCGAGATACCGGCGCAGCGCGTCGTTAGCGTCCATTGAGCCGGGCCTCGATGCGGTCGAGGATGGCGTCGGCTACGTCGCGCTTGTCCATGAGGGGTAGCGTCTCCGGCTCTGCCCGCCCGCGGTGGAGGATCGTCACCCGATTCGTGTCCACGCCGAATCCGGCACCAGCTTCGTTCGCGTCGTTGAGGACGACCATGTCGAGGTCCTTGCCCTCGAGCTTCCGCTGCGCGTTGGCCAGCACGTCGTCCGTCTCCAGCGCAAAGCCGACGATGATCGCACCCTCACGCCGCAACGCGCGCGTGGACCGCAGGATGTCGGGCGTCTCGTGCAGCTCGAGCATTCGCGCTTCCCCGGTCTTCTTCAGCTTCCCCTCCGCTGGGCTCGTTGCCTGGTAGTCCGCTGGGGCGGCGCT
Organism: Gemmatimonadaceae bacterium; assembly: GCA_046596395.1. Taxonomy (GTDB): domain Bacteria; phylum Gemmatimonadota; class Gemmatimonadetes; order Gemmatimonadales; family Gemmatimonadaceae; genus AG11. The sequence continues at coordinate 1,965 of JBKJMP010000554.1, read as the reverse complement.
CATCACGAGGACGTCTGCCGCAGGGAGGCGCGACGCGATGGCCTCCTGCATCTCGGCGGTGGATTGTACGGCCACATGCGTCACGCCGACAGGGACGCCGACCGAGAGCGGCCCGGCGACGAGCGTGACATCCGCGCCGCGCCGCCACGCGGCGGCAGCGATCGCCGTGCCCATCTTCCCCGAGCTGTGATTCGTGAGGAAGCGCACCCTGTCGATCGCCTCGCGCGTGGGCCCCGCCGTTACCAGCACGCTTCGCCCGCGAAGTGCGCCGGCAGTCTCGAGGAACCGCCCGGCATGCGCGAAGATCGTCTCGGGCTCGGGCATGCGTCCGGGCCCACTGCCCTCCCCTGCGGCGAGCATGCCGTCGTCGGGATCGAGTAGCGCGTATCCGAGCGAGCGGAGGTGATCCGCGTTGCGCCGCGTCTGCGCGTGCGCCCACATGCGATCGTTCATCGCGGGGACCATCAGCACGGGACACTGCGCCGCGAGCAGGCAGGCCGTGAGGAGATCATCAGCCTGGCCGGTGGCCGCGCGCGCCATGAGGTCGGCGGTCGCGGGGGCGATGACGATCGCGTCGGCCGCCCGGGCGATCCTGATGTGGTCGAGCGCGTGGCCCGGGTCGAAGAGGCCCGTATGGACCGGGCGGCCCGTGAGCGCCTCGAAAGTAACGGCGCCGATGAATTCCGTCGCCGCACGCGTCATCACCACGTCCACTTCGGCGCCGGCCTTCGACAGCAACCGCGCGAGCCACGCGCTCTTGTAGCTCGCGATCCCCCCGCTCACGCCGAGGAGCACTCGGCGATTGGCGAATGGCCGGCGGGGGGCGTCCTTCACTTACGAGATGGCCGTTCCGATCACTCCGCGGAGCGACGGCGCGGGATGACGCGATAGTTGATGTCGCCGCGCGACAGCTCCTCGAGGGAGCGCGTCGTCAGCTTCTTGTCGCGCGAGCCGGATCCGCCGGGGAACTCGTTCAGCGCACGCGCATACTTGGCAGCCACGAGGACGCCGAGGTACTTGTTCGCGGCGTGCTGGGCAATCTCGATCGGAGTGAAGACTCGCATTGACTCGTTGATCAGGGTGTGGTGTTCTCGATTTCCAACTCGAGCCGCTCGATGAGCTGCCCGACCTGCTGACGAAGGTTCTTGACCCGCCCGCGGCTCACCGTCTCCGCGTCCAGAATGGACCCCACGCTCGCCACCGCGCGCTCGAGGGCATCGTTCACGACTACGTACTCGTACGCCTCCACGTGCTGCAACTCCAATAGTGCCGACTGGAGCCGCGCCGCCAGTTGCGCCGCACTCTCCGTCTTGCGCGCCCGCAGCCGGTCCAGAAGCACGTCCGCTGACGGCGGCAGGATGAAGATCGTCACGGACAGGGGAAACGCCCGCACGAACTGCAGCGCTCCCTGCACGTCGATATCCATCACGACGTGCTTTCCCTCGCCCAGGACGCGGTCAACCTCGCGCCGCAGCGTGCCATACCAGTTGCCGTGCACCACCGCCGACTCGGCGAAGGCATCCTGCTCCCGTTCCGCGAGGAACTCGGTACGGGTCATGAAATAATAGTCACGTCCCGAAATTTCGCCCGGCCTCGGCGCCCGGGTGGTGCACGAGACGGAGTAGCCGAGCTCGGACCGTTGGGCCAGCAGCGCCCTTGCGATCGTCGTCTTGCCTCCGCCGCTGGGGGCGCTCAGGATGATCGGAAAGCCCGGGAAAGCGGTCACTCGAGGTTCTCCACCTGTTCCCGGATTCGCTCCAACTCCTCCTTCACCAAGAGGACGTCGGCGACGATTGCCGCATCATTCCCCTTGCTGCCGGTGGTGTTGGCCTCCCGCAGCATTTCCTGGAGCAGGAACCCGAGCCGCTTGCCCACTCCGTCCGGCTGTGGCGACGCCAGCGCCGAGCGGAACGCTGCGATGTGGGCACGGAACCGGGAGAGCTCCTCCTGCACGTCGAGGCGGTC
>JBKJMP010000477.1:0-5660 GCA_046596395.1 Gemmatimonadaceae bacterium | reverse complement strand
CTGGCACGTCGCGGCTCGCCCCTCGCGATACCCCGCCAACTCCAGCCGGCATCAGTATGAATCCATTCCTGCTTGCTTGTTGACAGACCACCTCAGATAGCTCCGTGTCCTTCGTGTCCCTCCGTGCTCTCCGTGCTAAGGCTCTTTCCGCAGTTTACCTAGATCAACGCCGTCTTGTCCTTCCAGTACTCATCGCGCATCACCCGCTTGAGCGTCTTGCCCGCCGCGTTCCGCGGAAACTCGTCGAGCACCACGAGATCGCAGAGCTGCTGGTACCGCGCGGCGACTCGTTGGTTGACCCACGCCTTCAAAAGCTCCGCCTCGACCACAGATCCACTCCGCAATACCACCGCCCCCATCGGCGCCTCCCCCCACTTCTCGCTGGGAATGCCGAACACCGCGGCCTCCACCACATCTGGATGCGTGACGATCACTTCCTCGATGTCCTTCGGATAGACGTTCACGCCGCCGGAGATGATGAGGTCCTTCTTCCGGTCTACCAGATACAGGAACCCGTCCTCGTCCAGATATCCCATGTCCCCCGTACGCATCCAGCCATCCACGATCGCCTGCGACGTCAGGTCCGGCCGCCCGTAGTAGCCCGGCATCAGCAGCGGACTGCGCCCGACGATCTCTCCCACCTCGCCCGGCGGGAGGTCGCGTCCATCCTCGCCCGCGATCCGCATCTCGAAGAACGGCGTTGACATTCCCACCGACTGCCCCTTCCGCGCGACGTCGTGCTTATCGAGGATCGTGATGACCCCCTCGGTGAGCCCATACAACTCGTAGAACACGTTCGGCAGCGCGCTCGTGAGCCGCTCCTTGTGCTCCCGGTGCAGCGGCGCGCCAACTGAGCCCAGCATCTCCAGCGACGCCAGCTTCTCCGGCGCGAAGGTCGGCGCATTCATCACCGCCAGGATCTGCGACGGCACCATCATCACGTGCGTCACCCGCTCGCGCTCGACGAGCTCGATGAACTGGCGGGCGTCGAACCGCTGCTGGAGCACGTACGTCGCGCCGAGGAACAGCGCGGGCATCAGCGTGACGAACGCGCCGTTGAAGACCAGCGACCCCGCGTGCAGCACCACGCTCTCAGGCGTGAACCGGAACGCCGACGCGAACAACGTGCAGTACATCGCGCGGATGTCATGCGTGTGCACGATGCCCTTCGGCGTCCCGGTCGTGCCGCTACTGTAGATGATGTTGAACAGGTCGTCGCCCGCGATCTCCACATACGCCGGCGCCGCACTCGACTGCTCGGCCACGAGTGCCTCGAACGACCGGAAGCCGGGCGAGACGATGTGCCCAGCAGTGACCTCGAGCCAGCGCCCGTCGGCAACACCCGGCACCGTCGAACGAATCGACGTCAGCTCCCCGGCAAGTTCGTGCGCACCGATCACCGCGGCCGAGTGCGAATCGTTCAACAGCGTCGTAAGCGCGGGTCCGCGAAGTAGCGGACTGAGTGGCACGAGCACGATCCCTACCTGGATCGCGCCCCAGTAAATCTCGAGCACCTCGAGACAGTTGGGCACCACGACCGCGAGCTTGTCCCCCTTCTTCAAGCCGAGCGCCAGGAGTGCATTCGCCACGCGATTCACGCGCGCGCCAAACTCCGCGAAGGTGAGCCGCGTGTCGCCACAGACGACGCCGAGATGGGCACCGCGATACCGCGCGTGCCGAGGCAGCAGGGTGCCGACGTTCACGCGGCCACGGCGCGCCTGGCCAGGAGGGGGCTACGCCTCAGGTAGAGCAGGATGCCCGTCGCGATCGCCGCCATGATCGCCAGCACCACGAACGCGAAGCTGTCGTCCCCAGTGCGCGTGCGCAGGAAGCCAAGGAGGTACGGTCCGATGAACCCGCCGACGCTGCCGATCGCATTCACGAGCGCGATGCCCACCGCGGCCGATCCGCCGCTCAAGAGAATCGTCGGGATCGCGACGAACGGCGCGAGGAAGCTCACGACCGAGATCTGCATCAACGCGAGGCTCGCGAAGCGCCACACCGGATCTGCCGACGCCGCAGCGCCGACGCAGCCCAGCATCGCAAATGATGCGCAGATGGCTGCATGACCTGGCCGCTCCCCAGCGCGGTCCGAGCTCGCGCCGACCAGCAGCAGTCCCGCGGCCGACACAAGTGCCACCGCACCCGTGAGCAGCCCCGTCGCCATGTTACTGATCTGGAGCGTGTCGCGAATCAGCAGCGGCCCCCAGAACAGGTAGGCGTAGCTCGCCGTCGTGAGCAGCAGTTGCACCATCGCGAGCATCCAGATCATGGGATGCGCCAGTGCGCGCAGCGGCGGCAATCCGTGGTTCGCCGGCGACGTCTCCCGGTCCTTCGCCAACCGCCGCGCGAGCCAGTCGCGCTGCGCAGCCGTCAGCCACCGCGCCTCCGCAGGCGTGTCCGACAGGTACCGCAGCACGACGAAACCGAGAATCACCGACGGCAGCCCCTCGACGAGAAACAGCCACTGCCAGCCTTGCAGGCCGAATGCGCCGTCGAAGCCGAGCAGCCAGCCGCCGAGCGGCCCGCCGATCAACCCCGAGAGCGGAATGGCAATCATGAACTTCGCAGCCGAGCGTGCACGCATCGACGCGGGAAACCAGACGCTGAGGTAGTAGATGATCGCCGGAAAGAACCCCGCCTCGGCCACGCCCAGCAGAAAGCGCACGACGTAGAACTGCATCGGCGTCTGCACGAACATCATGCCCGTCGCGAGGATGCCCCACGTGACCATGATGCGGGCGATCCATCGGCGCGCACCCACTCGGACCAGCAACAGGTTGCTCGGCACCTCGAACAGCGCGTACCCGATGAAGAAGATCCCGGCCCCGAGCCCGAACGCACTCGAGCTGAAGCCGAGATCCTGGTTCATCTGGAGTGCGGCCACTCCAACGTTCGAGCGATCGAGGAAGTTGAAAATGTAGAGCACGAACACGAAGGGAAGGATGCGGCGACTCACCTTCTGCATCGTCTCCCGCTCGAGATCCGCATCCTCGAGGCCGGCCGCGCGCGTGTCGATTCCCGGCGCGGCCGACGAGCCCAACGCCACGCTCACGCAGCGCCTTCGTGCACGAACCCCTCGATCTCGCGGCGGACCGCCGCCGCTCCGGCACCGAACAACAGCGTGATGTGATTGCCCGGCACGACCGCGTAGCGCGCCGTCGCGAACGCGCGAGCCGTCGCCTGCGTGACCAGCTCGTCGAAGAGCGGCGGTGTGCCCGGCGGCCCGAACCCGCCGAGCGCGTTCAGCACCAGCACCGGCGCGCGAACCTGCTGCACGTGGTGCAACCATGGCTCGACGGCGATTCCCATCGACGCCTGCACGATGGCGGCGCTGCTCGTCGCCGAACCGAAACTTCCGTCAGCATGCTCCGTGAGCTCCGCGCGAAAGTACGCCTCTGCCGACTCGTCCCAGATGCCATCCATGTATCCGGCGTTTCGGACGTCGGCAAGGTACGCGTCGGCCGTGGGCGACGTACGCGTCAGCCGGTCGAGCGACGGCTTGAGCAGCACGCCGATCTTTGGGTGCGACGAGATCGCGGCATCAATCACCACGAGCTTCGACACGCGGTCCGGATTGGTCGCTGCGATGTAGATCCCAAGGTACCCACCAAACGAGTGCCCCCCCAGCACGACGCGATCGAGTCCGAGCGCGTCGAGCAGGGCAATCACGTCGCGCGCATGGTCGGCCATCTCGTAGCCATGCTCCGGCTTGCCACTGCGCGCACGTCCGCGCAGGTCCGGCGCGATCACCCGAAACGCCGGACTCAGTCCAGCCGCGATCAGCCCCGCAAAGGAGTTCGCGTTCGCCGAGAGGCCGTGCAGCAGGACGATCGTCTCTGCGTCCTGCGCGCCGGGTGCGTCGAGATAGAACATCTCGACGCCCCCCACGTCGCACGCGTTCGACGTGGCTCCTGCGGCTCCGACGACAGTCGTCGCCATTACCTGGAGACGCGCATGCCGAGGAACAGCATCGTGCCGATCTGCGGCATGTTCACCATCTCGCTGTGCTTCCGGTTGAAGCCGCAGCCACGATCCTCCGTCGCGATCTGCGAGTTCGCCGGTACCGTGCCCGCGGCGTACGTCACGCTCTCCGCCGTGCAGGAGAACAGGTTGCTCACGCCAAGGCTGACGAGCGCATTCTGGAGGCGCGGCATCTTCACATTCAGGCTCGCGTCCAGCGTGCCGAAGGTGGGAATCACTCCGCGGTTCGATCCGGAACGGAAGTAGTATGCGTTCACGTTGCGGAAGGTCAGCCCCGCCGTGGCAGGGCCGATCTCGCGCATCGTGGCGCCGAGTGTCCACTTCGTTCCGGGCGCGTTGAGCGCGGTGGCCTCGGCAAAGGCGGCGGGTACGTCAAGATTCGCGAGCTTCACCGTGGACAGCGTTCCACGCAGCTCCAGCTTGTCCGTCGCGTACAGGTTCGCCCCTACATCAACCCCGGAGATCGTCGCCTTCCCCGTGTTGAAGTAGGTCAGCATGATCGGCGCAACGCCCGCGGCATTGACGATTCGTCCTGCCGCATTCACCGGAATGCCATTTGGGTTCGCCGTCGGCGATGCGAACGTCGCCGCGCCGCCGGCCGCGAACGGATTCGCGATCACGGCCAACGGGCTCATGAAGTTCTCGTAGTTCGAGTGGTAGTACGTGCCGTCGAGGTACAGCCGCTTCGCGATGATTCCCTTGTAACCGAACTCCCACGTCTTGTTCGTCTCCGGGACGAGCGGCCTATAGGTCGCCGTCGTCGTCCCCGCCGCATTTTTTACCTCGAAACCGTCCGTGTTGCCATAGATCGAGATGATCGAGGTCCAGTCGGGAATGAAGAAGTTCGTCTGGAGGATCGTCGGCGACTTGTATGCCTGGTTGTACGTCACGCGAAAAGCCTGGTCCACCATCGGCTTCACCACGACGCCCGCCTTCGGGCTGAACTGGCGGTCGTAGGTATCCGGATAGTCCACTCGCCCCGCGAGCACGACGTCGAGCCACGACATCAGGGGCGTGGTCACCTGCCCGTACAGGCCCTTCTGCCGGTTGCTGATGTCGCTCTTCGTCACGCGGTCGGTGAGCCACTGGCGGTCGCTGCTCACGACGTCATCGCGATACTGGGCCCCGAACACCAGCGCAGTGTTCAGGAGTGCCGGCACCATGTAGTTGCCCTGCACCTCCGCCGCGTACAGCTGCCCGTTGCTCGGCCAGTCCGCCAGCAGGCGCAGCGAGTCGGGGGTGAGTGCGGCGTTCGCCGCATTGAGCTGCTGGCCCGCAAACCGGTTCAGCGCGAACGACTTTCCAGACTGGGACTGCTCGCGATAGGCGTTGAAGTACCAGTGCGACGTGGTGTACTTCGCCTGGAGATAACTGTACCTCCAGTCGGCGAGCTGGTTACGCCCCACGCTCGTCTGCGCCACGCCGTTCGTGTTGCTCATGCCGGCGTCGAACGAGAGCCGGTCGTCACCGCGATAGTAGACGAGCGCGCCCGTCCCGCGCGTCACGTTCGTCTTCCAGTCGATCGGAATCTTGAGGTCGCGCTCCGTCACCGAACCGGTCGTACCCGGAGCGACGATCGTGCCGCCTGCATTGTACGACAGGTTGTTGTCCCAGTCGTTCGCGTCCTGGTACTCGCCCGTCACCTTGTAGCCGATGTTGCCGCGGACTCCCGCGTG
>JBKJMP010000461.1:0-5507 GCA_046596395.1 Gemmatimonadaceae bacterium | reverse complement strand
CCGGGCTTCAATGGGCTGAGCTGCAATTGAAGGGTACGGCGGAAGCGTGGAGAACTCGGCTCGTTGTGGCGCATCTCGACCCCGCCCGCGTTCGTTTCCGGCTTGACACCGCCTTCACTGACCGGCGCGAGCCCGCCTGGACGCTCGCGCGTGCGCCGAAGTCGTCTGTTCTCGCCGTGAACGCCGGCCAGTTCAGCGCGACGATGCCGTGGGGGTGGGTGGTGATCGGCGGGCGCCGGTGGCTGTCGCCCCAGACCGGGCCGCTGTCGGCCGCCCTTGCCGAGGATTCGTCGGGGACACTGCGGTGGATTCGGGGAGCGGACGTCGCCGTCGCCGCAGCGGGCCCCCTGCCTCGCTGGGCGTTTCAGTCGTATCCCGTTGTGCTCCAGGCCGACTCTGTTCCCGCGCCGATACGAACGTCGGGGAACGGGGTGGACGTCGCTCATCGCGACGCACGCGCGGGCGTCTGTCTCACCCGTGATGGCAGCCTCCTTGTGGCGATCACGCGCTTCGACGGCGTGGGACGCGCGCTGCACTTCGTGCCGTTCGGACTCACTGTTCCCGAGATGGCTGCCGTGATGGGGGCGCTTGGATGTCGCGATGGGATGCTGCTGGACGGCGGTATCAGCGCTCGTCTCCGCATTGGTGGCATGAAAGGGAGGGCGCACGACTGGGAGGGTCTTCGCGCAGTCCCTCTCGCGCTTGTCGCGCTTCCGCGCCCGTGACCATCATGCGCGACTTTCCACCCGTGCCGGAACTGGTGTCAGCCCCCGTCGCGCCTCACGCGATCGCCGCCGAGGCGCGGCGAATACATATGGAAAGCGTGCGGTATTGGGGTGCGTACTCGGTGGAGGAGTTCTTCCGCCGGCCCGGGCCCGAGGTGTGGGCTCCCGCCGATCAGGTGCGCCACCTGACAAAGTCGATACGCGCCGTGAACCAGGGCCTCATGTTGCCGCGGCTGGCGCTCTTCATGTTGTTCGGATGGTTTCGCGGACCATCGCGCAGTCTCGCGGTACTCGCGAAGGATTACAAGGCGGCGCTTGCCGCCGGTGGAAAGGCTGGGCGATTCACGCCGTCCCCGGTGAAGGCGGGCGAGCGAACGGACAGTGGGCGCGAGCGCATCATGGCGTACCATGCCCAGGCAATCGACAGGTTCGCGCGCTCCGTCGAGCGGTGGCCGGACCGCACATTCGATCGGTATCGGCTTCCCCATCCGCTACTTGGCAAGCTCACGCTCCGCGAGATGGCGAGCTTCACGCTCCTGCACAATGTGCATCACGTCAGGGTGGCCGAAGAGCGACGGCTGATCGAATAAAGCCCTCGTTGAGCGTGCGGGCGGGAGCATCCTGAACATACGAATTCTGCCCGCGCCAGCTTCTTGCTTGTCAGCGCCGCCATGAATTACGCCACTATCGGATTCGTACTCCTCGCCCTCATCGGCGGGTTCCTGGCGCTCATGGGCATACTGAGCACCCTCAAGGGCACGCCCCTCAAGCGCGTGCTGCCGTTCGGGGGCGGCAAGTGTCCCTGCGTCGACGACCCACCCTTCCGCGCCACCCTCGAGTTGTTGAGCCATACGTCGCTCGCGCGTGGGCACGAGGTGGAGATCTTCATCAACGGCGACCAGACCTACCCGCGCCTCTGGGAGGACATGCGAGCGGCGAAGGAGTCCATCACCGTCCAGCTCTATTACTGCGAGCCGGGAAAGATGGCCGACACGTTTGCCGAGATCGTGATCGACCGCGCGAGGGCCGGCGTGAAGGTGCTCTTCCTCGTCGACGCGTTCGGCAGCACGCTCGAGAAGGAATTCATGGACAAGCTCGAGGCGGCCGGTGTGGAGACGTGCGTCTTCCGGCCGCTGCGCCCGTGGGAGGCGCATACCATCCAGCACCGCTCCCACGCGCGCGTCATCTGCATCGACGGAAAGATCGGCTACACCGGCGGCTTCGGCCTGGCCGACAAGTGGTTCGGTGACGGACGCAGCAAGGACCAGTGGCGGGACTCGAACGTCCGCTTCACCGGGCCGGCGGTCATGCAGCTCCAGGCCACGTTCGTGGCGTGCTGGGGGGAGGCGACGGGCGACTTGCTCGTGGGAGACCTGCTCTTTCCCGAGCCACTGGACCCCTCTGACGAGGGCGTGCTCGCCGGTGTGCTGCACGCGCGTCCATCGGTGGGGAGCACGGACGCCGAGCGTCTCTATGGGCTCTCGACCGAATGCGCGAGCAAGCAGTATTTCCTCACCAACTCGTACTTCGTTCCGGACAAGGACTACCGCGGCATGCTCTGCTCGGCTGCGGGTCGAGGCGTGGATACCCGGATCCTCACCGCGGGACCGTCAACGGACATCAAGTCCACGCTCTACGCGGGGCGCGCGCACTACGAGGAGCTGCTGGCCGCTGGGGTGCGAATCTATGAGTATCGGAACACCATGATGCATGCAAAGACGTTCGTCGTGGACAGCAAGTGGGCCGCGGTCGGTAGCATGAACGCCGACAACCGCTCGATGTCGTTCAACGAGGAGACGATGCTCATGATGCTCGACGAGGAGCTCGGCGCGACACTCGACCGCCACTTCATGGAAGACCTCGAACATGCGGATGAGATCGACCTGGCTGTGTTCCGGAAACGGCCCTTCATGGACCGGGTGAAGGAGCGCGTCGCGCACCTCATGCGTCGGGTTCTGTAGCTGTTGTATGCGCCTCCGCCCCGCACTCCTCGCCATGCTCGCGCTCATCGGGTGCGCTCGGCACCGCCCGCCGGCGGTCACCGTGGCGCCGAACAACACTGCGCCGCGCGCCATTGCGGTGTATCGCGCGATCGCGGAGTCGATCTACGTGAGCACCACGAAGCGGGTGGTCGCCGTGGCGGCCACGTCGCTCGACAGCACGTGCACCGCCGTTGCCTGTGCGGGGCTCGCCGCACGATGGGGAGTCGAGACGCTCTGGTTCGCGACGGGAGATTCCGCCGAGGCGCGCGATGCGCGGGCCGACCTGCTCGCACGAGCCGCGACACCGTTCGACGTCCGCGCCGTGACCCATGGGCGCGTGATGCTGCTCGAGGCCGATCCTGGTGACGTACCCGCGCCCGATGCAGACGTCAGCGAGTGGATCCGTTTCCGGACCATGCATGCCGACGCGGCAGGTGCCGTGCGCATGTCGCCGGTTGGGTTCAGCCGGTCAGGCCAGACTGCGGTTGCATTCGTGGATTGGCGCTGCGGACCTACATGCGGTCACACCCTCGGTGTCGCCCTTACGGCGACGAGTGATTCGACGTGGACGATCGCGGAGATGTTGTTGGTCTCGTCGCGCGGTCGGTAGAGCCGAGCCAGCGTATCGCATCGTAGAGTGCGGGCAGCACCGTCGTCATATGGTCCTCGCCAGCGGCGTCCAGCAGTAGTGGCCGGCGCTCGCGCGTGTCGGGGTCCGGCAGCCAGATCGATGGAAAGAGCTTCACGCGCAGGAGTTCGGCCAGTTTGCGGGCATCGATCGGATCCGTTTTCGCGCGCGCGCCTGCCAAATTGAGCTTCACATGGTAGGCATGCAAAACCTGGACGGTGTGCTCGGCTTTTGTCAGCTGTGTCGCCAGCCATTCCCAGTAGAGCGTCGCTTCCATGCCGACGGTCACCGGCCGGGCAATGCCCCGAGTCAGGTGAGCACCGCCTCGAGCGACGTCGAGAGCTGCCGCATCTCAGCGAGGATCGCCCCCGACGCGTCGAGCGCGCACGCCGTGATGTAGCGCTTCTGCAGATCGAAGCCAACGAACGTCATGATCGCCTCCCGCACAGGTTGCGGTGAAGCGGCGCGTGGCTCAGCGTCTCAGCAAAATGCCGAAAAGGGCGAGCCGCTCATGACTTTCAATCTCATAGAGTCGTGTTGGGCGGCAGGGTCGAGATGCGGACTAGCCAAGTGTGAGAAACGCGGATTCGGGATCCTCAATGAACGTGCGAATCTGCTCGATGCGAAACCGGAGAAGGCGCGCGACATCGGCTGTTCCACTGTTGCCGATGCGCAGCCAAATCACCTTGGGCGGCGGTCCGCGGAGGATACTCAGTCGCTGAAAGTCCTCATCCTTCGTCACGAGAACGAAGCCTGAGAACTTCGCATAATCCCAGATCGCCGCGTCAGGCGCGCCTGCGAGCCCCGCGGCAAGTACGTCACTCGACTCCGGAAAGGCGTCAGCGAGCAAATCAGGCAATCGGCGCGAGAGTTGTTCATCGAAGAGGAGTTTCACGAGCGGACCATCGAGACGCCTCGTCGCTCAGACGCCAGGAACGCTGGCCACGCGGCGCTCGCGATCGGCCGCAAAGCCCAGGCAGGCGAGTACGTCCTCGCGGCGCAATTGTGGAAACTCGGTTAGCAGTTCGGCCTCGCTCATGCCGCCGGCGAGATACCCCAAGACATCGCCAACGGTGATCCGAGTGCCACGGATCACGGGCTTCCCGAACCGGACGTGCGGATCAAGAATAATTCGGTCGCGATAGTCACCAAACGGAGCCATGGGTAGGAGACTATCGGCCAGAGTGGGAGCGGTCAAGCTCAGTACTTCGCCAGGTAGTTATCCAGCTCCCACTGCGACACCTGCGAGATGTACTCCCGCCACTCCTGCCGCTTCGCCGTTAGAAAGTGCTGCGTGATGTGCGGCCCCAGTGCGGCAGTGATCACATCATTCTTCTCCAGCTCATCACACGCCTCGTTGAGATCATGCGGCAAGTCGTCGATGCGCAACCGCCGCTTCTCGCGGTGGCTCATCTCCCAGATGTTCTCGTTCACAGGCTCGCGATGATCGGCCTCGGTCCGAATCCCATCGAGCCCCGCGGCGAGCATGACCGCTAAAGCCAAATAGGGATTGGCAGCAGGATCCGGCACCCGATGCTCCACCCGCGTACCGAGCCCGCGACGCTCCGGTATGCGGATCATCGGTGAACGATTCCGCATGCTCCACGCAACGTTCACCGGCGCCTCGTAACCGGGAACCAACCGCTTGTACGAATTCACGAGCGGATTCGTGATCGCGCACGTCCCCCGCCCGTGCCGCAGCAGCCCGCCGATGTAATGAAGCGCGGTCCGGCTCAACTCCCACTGCGCATCCTTGTCCCAGAACGCATTCACCTTCCCCTTGAACAGGGACTGATGCGTGTGCATCCCACTCCCGTTCTGCCCGAAAATCGGCTTCGGCATGAACGACGCCGCAAGCCCGAAGCGCTGCGCCACTACCTTCACCACGAACCGGAACGTCGCGATGTTGTCTGCTGTGGTGAGGGCGTCCGCATAGCGGAAGTCGATCTCGTGCTGTCCGTGCGCCACCTCGTGGTGCGCCGCCTCCACCTCGAAGCCCATCAACTCGAGGTCGTGTACGATCGCGCGACGCGCCTCCTCGCCGAGATCCACCGGTGCCAGGTCGAAGTACGCGCCCACGTCGTGCGTCTGCGTGGTCGGCTCCCCCTTCGGCCCGCGCTTGGACATGAAGGACTCGGCTTCCAGTGCGGAGGACCACACGTCTGTGCTCCT
>JBKJMP010000429.1:0-6689 GCA_046596395.1 Gemmatimonadaceae bacterium | reverse complement strand
GATCACCGCGTCCTGCAAGTTCCCTCGCTGATCATGGGTGTCGATGCGTCGCGTTCGAAACCGGTTCTTCTTTCTCTCGGATCTCGCGCTGCTGCCGTTCGCGGCACTGCTCGCTTACCTGATCCGGTTCGAAGGGACCAACTGGGATGCGCCAACGGCGCTCGGCATGATGCGATTCATGCTGATCGCTGTGCCGCTCAAGATCCTGGTGTTCTATCTCATGGGCATGTATGCGCGCCTGTGGCGATACGCGAGCGTCACCGATCTGGAGCTCATCGCGCGAGCAAGCATGTTGTCCGGCCTGGCCGTCACGCTCGTCGGCGGCTTCGTGTTGCCATTGCTCGATATCATCCCGTACCGCGTTCCGTTCTCGGTCCTCGTGCTCGATGCCGGGCTGACCGGCATCTTCATCGGACTGCCGCGATTCGCTGCACGCCTGAGCTTGTGGCGCGGGCGTAGTGAGGGCGCGCGGCCGGCGATCATCGTAGGTGCTGGCGCGGCCGGCGGACTCATCGTGCGCGAGTTGCTCGAGAACTCCCAGCTCGGCATCGCGCCCGTCGGCATCGTCGACGATGATCCCCTCAAGCAGGGGCTGCGCCTGAACAACGTGCCGGTCCTCGGCAAGCTGAGCGACCTGTCTTCCGTGGCAACGCGCCTCAACGTCACGGATGTCATCATCGCGATCCCCTCCGCGCCCGGAAAGGTCGTGCGCGACGTGGTGCGGAGCGCGAGTGCCTCCGGGCTCGAGACGCGCACCGTCCCAGGGCTCTACGAGATTCTCGCGGGAAAGAAGCTCGTGAGCGCGCTGCGCGGCATCGAGATTCACGATCTCCTCCGTCGCGAGCCCATCACCACTGACGCCGCACAGGTCCGCTCCCTCGTCACGGGGCAGACGGTGCTCGTGACCGGCGCCGGCGGGTCCATCGGCAGCGAGTTGTGCCGCCAGCTCGCCAGACTCGACCCAGCGCGCATCGTTGCACTCGGGCGTGGCGAGAACTCGATCTTCGACCTGCTCCAGGAACTCCAGCGCGACTTCCCGCACATCCCGATCGACCCCGTCATCGGCGACGTGCGCGACGAGCGCCGCATGCAGCGCGTCTTCGCGTCGCATCGTCCCTACTCCGTGTTCCACGCCGCGGCGCACAAGCACGTGCCGCTGATGGAAGCGAACGTCAGCGAAGCGATCCTCAACAACGTCCTCGGCACGAGCAACGTGGTGTTCTGCGCGGCCATGTGCGAGGCGGAGCACTTCGTCCTTGTGTCCACGGACAAGGCCGTGCGGCCAACGAGCGTGATGGGCGCCACGAAGCGCATCGCCGAGTTCATTGTGCACGAAGTGGCCCGCGATCACCACCGCTACGTCACGGTGCGGTTCGGCAACGTGCTCGGGAGTCGCGGCAGCGTCGTACCCACCTTCATGCGCCAGATCGCCGCGGGTGGACCGGTGACGATCACGCATCCCGACATGACGCGGTACTTCATGACGATCCCGGAAGCGGTGCAGCTCGTCCTCCAGGCCGCAGCGCTCGGCGAGCACGGCGAGGTGTTCGTGCTCGACATGGGCGAGCCCGTGCGGGTGCTCGATCTCGCGACGGACATGATCCGTCTCTCGGGGCTCGAGGTCGGCACCGACATCGAGATCAAGTTCCTTGGCACTCGCCCTGGCGAGAAGCTCTACGAGGAGTTGTTCTTCAGCGACACCGTCGCGGTGCCGACGGCCCATCCGAAGATCCTGCGCGCGCGCGATTCCGACTTTCCTGCCGACGGCCATGATCTCATCCAAAACCTCATCCTCGGCGCCACGAAGAACCAGTCCTCGGGCGAGCTGCGCCGCCTCATTTCGGCGATCGTGCCGGAGTATGTCGGCGTGATGGACACTGGCGAGTTCGCCCTTCCGGCCACCGCGCGCGATAGCAGGGCCGTCCCGCTCTAGATCAACGCGTGGGAGTCCACGTACTCGAGCACTTCCTCGCTGGACACCGTCGCCGCACCCAGCTTTCCGACCTCGATGCCGGCGGCAATGTTGGCCACCACCGCCGCCTCGGACGGCGAGCCGCCACCAGCGAGGACCGCCGCGAGATATGCCGTGACCGTATCGCCGGCGCCGACGACGTCGTATACCTGCCTGGCGACGGTCGGGACCCGCGCGATCTCGCCGCGCTCCGAGAAGAGCACCATCCCGCGCTCGCCGAGCGTGAGCAGGAGGTGCGAGACCCCGAGCCGCTCGAGGGTGGCGGGCAGCGTCTCCGGATGATCCACGTCGAGTGCAGCGCCCAGCGCCGCCTCGAGCTCGCGGCGGTTGGGTTTGAAGATGGTCGCACCGCGGAAGGCGAAGAAGTTCCGGTACTTGGGATCCACGACCACCGGCAACCCGCGCTCCGCCGCGAGCCGCATCACCTCGCCAATCAACCGGGGCGTCAGCACGCCCTTGTTGTAGTCCTCCAGCACCACGGCGTGGGCGAGCGCCATCGCGGATCGCACGTTGTCCAGCAGTGCCGCGATCTGCGAGTCGCTGAGGTCGGCGTCCTCCTCCTCGTCCACGCGCACGAGCTGCTGGGAGCGCGCCAGGATGCGCGTTTTCTGGGTGGTGCAGCGGTCGGTCGTGATGACGTATGCATCGCCCGCCCCGAGCTCGCGCAGCATGGTGCGCAGTGTGGACCCGGCGCTATCGTCCCCGACGGCCGCCAGGAGATCGCATTCGGCGCCGAGCGCCACCACGTTCTGCGCGACGTTGGCCGCGCCGCCGAGGGCGTGCTTTCGGGCGCGAATCCGTACCACGGGCACGGGCGCCTCGGGCGAGATGCGCTCCACGTCGCCCGAGAGGTACACGTCGAGCATGGCATCGCCGATCACCAGCACACGCTTGCCGCGAACGCCCTCGAGCAGTTGTGTGAGCCGGTCGCGCGACGGGAAGGTCGTCATAGGTCGCGCAACCTAGGGTTGCGCCAACACGGGGTCAACGCGAGCCTGTGGCACGCAGTCGATACGACGGTGCTGCCGTGTCCGGCATATCCCTTGCCCTAGCATACATTACCCTTCCTCCTCACGCGAACCCGCCAGCGATCCGTTTGCCCCCCGTTCTAGAGCGTCTCGGCAATAGCACGAAAGCGAGGCTCCGCGCCGTCCAGGATTACTTCTCCCTGGCCGGACGTGCGATTGGCTTCATCTTCGCGCGCCCGTTCTACGCGCAGGATGTCATCCAGCAGATGGATGAAATCGGCGTCAAGTCCCTTGGCATTGTGCTCCTGACCGGGTTCTTCACCGGCATGGTGCTCGCCCTCCAGTCGAGCGTCCAGCTACAGGCGTTCGGGATTTCCGCGTTGGTGGGCCGGCTGGTCGCTGGCTCGATGATCCGCGAGCTGGGTCCGGTGCTCGCCGGCCTGATGGTCGCCGGACGCGTCGGCTCCGGCATCGCCGCGCAGCTCGGGTCCATGCGCGTCACCGAGCAAATCGACGCCCTGAACACCCTCGGAACGGATCCGATCAAGAAGCTGGTCACGCCACGTGTGCTCGCGGCGCTGGTGATGCTCCCCCTCCTCACGATCATCAACGATTTCGTCGGCATCGTGGGCGGCAATATCATCGCCACACTGATGATCGGGATCCCCACGGGGCAGTACTGGCGCACCGTCTGGGAGCAGATCGTTTCCGGTGGATTCACCCTGCACTACATCCCGAACGACTTCATCATGGGGCTGGTGAAGCCGTTCGTGTTCGGCGGCATCATTGCGGTCTCAGGCTGCTACTTCGGGCTCAACACCACGGGCGGCACCGAGGGTGTGGGGCAAGCGACCACCCGGACCGTCGTGCTGTCGAGCATCCTGATCCTCGTGGTGGATTACTTCCTCACGCAGATCCTCCTCTCGATTTTCACGCCATGACCGGCGACGACGAGGGCGCGGGCGGAAAGAACCCGAGCGCGCGAGACGCGGAGCGTCGCGGAAGCGGCCGCCGCATCACCGAACGGAAGTCGGAAGACGTCCGGGCGGCGATTCGCACCGAGCTCGCCGGCGACGAGACGCAGGAACGCGAGGACGCGCGCCCGGAGGATCGCGAAGGGGAGGCGATCATCGCGCTCGAACACGTCCACCTGGCATTCGACCGGCCCATCCTCGAAGATGTGTCGCTCGTCGCGCGCCACGGCGAAACGGTGTGCATCGTCGGGGAGTCGGGCACGGGCAAGAGCACCGCGCTCAAGCTCATCCTCCGCCTTCTCGTACCGGACAAGGGGAGTGTCCGCATCTCGGGGCAGGACATCACGAGCCTCACGTTCAAGGAGGCGCTCGAGGTGCGGCAGCGCATGGGCATGGTGTTTCAGGGCGCCGCACTCTTCGACTCGATGTCCGTCTTCGAGAACATCGCGTATCCGCTGCGCGAGCACACGGACCTCGATGATGACGCCAACGAGCAGCGCGTCCGCGAGAAGCTGCAGTTCGTCGATCTCGAGCCGGACCGCGTCATGGAGCAGTTGCCCTCGGAGCTGTCTGGCGGCATGCGCAAGCGCGTTGGCGTGGCGCGCGGCATGGCCAACAACCCGGAGATCATGCTGTACGATGAGCCCACGTCGGGCCTCGACCCCTTGACGACCGGCACCATCACGCGACTCATCATGAAGCTCCAGCGTGAGCTCGACGTCACCAGCGTCGTCGTCTCGCACGACATTCGCTCCGTGTTCCGGATGGCGACGAAGGTCGCCGTGCTGAACGAGCGCCGTATCGCCTTCTTCGGTACGCCGGAGGAGATGGCAGCCTCCGACGACCCTTACCTCCGCGACTTCCTCGGCGGCAACTGACATGAAACGCTCCGCGACACTCACCTGGGATCAGCTGCGCGTCGGTCTCGTCATTCTCGTATCCCTTGGCATCCTTGGTGTCGCCGTATACAAGCTCGGCGAGGCCGCCAACCTCTTTTCTGACCGGTACGAGTTGATCGCGTACCTGCATGACGCCAACGGCCTGCGGCCCGGCGGCGCGGTGCTGGTGGCCGGACAACTCGCGGGTTCGGTGACGAAGATCGAGTTCCTGCCCGTCGATTCCGACACGACCCGGAACCTCAAGCTCACGCTCGCGATCGACGAGGGCATCAGGGAACAGATTCGGCGTGATTCCCGCGGCAAGCTGCGCTCGCTTGGACTGCTCGGCGACAAGGCCTTCGACATCACGCCCGGCACGCCGAAGACGCCAGCCCTCGCAGCTGGCGATACCGTGACCACCATTCGCGCGATGGATTACGAGGCGGTGATTGCACAGGCGAGCGGAGCAGTCACCGACCTCGTCGCCCTGACCCGCGACATGCGCACGCTCACGGGCGGCATCGTTCGCGGCGAGGGAAGTCTCGGCCAACTCGTGACGAACCGCGCCCTCTATGACCAGCTCAATGGGACGCTTGGTCGCGCCAACACGATGCTTGCGAGTTTCCAGAACCCGAACGGCACCGTGGGCCGCATGCTCAATGACCCGGCGATGTATAACAAGCTCATCGGTGTCATCAATTCCACGGATTCGCTCGTCGTGTCGATCAGTTCCGGGAAGGGAACGGCCGGCATGCTGCTCCGCGATACGACGCTTTACAACAATCTCGTCGGCATCGCTCGAGGAGCGGACTCGCTCATGAAAGTCGTGTCGAGCGGGGAGGGAACCGTGGGCAAGTTCCTCACGGACCAGACGCTTTACGACCAGCTCAACAAGCTGGTCGTGGATCTCGGCGCGCTGCTAGCGGAGGTCAGGACCGACCCGAGTAAGTACATGAAGGGAATCATAAAGGTATTTTGAGACGTGATTTGCCGGCGCAGGAATCGGTGGACCGCTGTTTGCGCAGTACTGAAAGAACTTACGCGCCGCCGTGGGCGGCAAAGGGGACTGTAAAGCGGAGTGTTATGTCAGGCTACGCAGAGATTGTTGGAATCGAAGACCAGTTGACCGTTACCTCTCGGCGCCACACCGATTTGGTGGACGTCTGGATGACCATCACGTGGAGGGAATCGTGCGTCGAATGGACGACGATGTTCGAGGCATTGGCGGCGAAGCAGCACCTCGAGTTGCTGCCGTCGGGCTCGCTGCAGGTCATCGCGCTCAGTGAGCGGCAGGGCTGGATCGTCGCGCGCGCCATCCCCGGCGACCGCCGCTGCCGCTCCGACGTGGAGTCGCTGGTGCGCCGGCTCGTGGACCAGACGAATTGTTTGATCGCTGAGCCGTGCGTGGACGTTGCGGCCAGCGAGACGAGTGTTCCCTGGACTGATCGCATGCGCTCCAGGTTGTCGAGCCTGTCGTCCGCGAGCGCGGCATTCCTCGCGTCGCGCCGCACGCGGGACGCGGACGTCGCGTCGAGCACCTAGCTCGCCCTCGCGGGCCTTGCCACGACTTCTGTCGGGGGCTAAGATCACGACTCCGGTGCCGAGCTCGACTCGATGCCATTCGGTCGCGTAGCTCAGCTGGTTAGAGCGCTGCTTTCACACAGCAGAGGTCCTGGGTTCGAGTCCCTGCGCGACCACTCAACGTAATGTCCGCTCACCTCCCATGAATCGTCCACCCTTCGGGCGAGAATGATGCGCTACCGTCCCCTGCGGTCACTCCTGGTGACCGTTTCGTTTTTAGCTCCTGTGGCCGGCGCGGCGCAGGCGCCCGCGAAGCCGACGCCCGCGCAGGCCCAGGTGCTGCTGCAAACACGTCCCGACCTGGTGGCCCAGCTCC
>JBKJMP010000266.1:0-4661 GCA_046596395.1 Gemmatimonadaceae bacterium | reverse complement strand
GCGTCGTCGTAGCGCAATTCACTCAGGGTGAGCGGGCGCAGCGTCCGGTATGCCGCGCGACCGAGCAGCGAGTCGCCAACGCCGCTTCTGATCTGGGGTTGGTTGGATCCGCTCAGCAGGTACCGGCCCGTTCGCTGCTCCTGATCCACGACCGCCTTGATCGCGAGGAACAGCTCCGGCGCTCGCTGGACCTCGTCGATGAAGACCCCGTCGTCTCCCAGGTCAGCGAGGAGGCCTTTGGGGTCGCCCTGGGCCTGCCCGAGGACGTCACGGTCGTCGAGGGTTCGGTATGCCATCCCTCTGGTCTCCGCGATGCGCCTGCCCAGGGTACTCTTGCCAACTTGCCGAGCTCCGGTGAGGGCGACGACGGGATACAGGGCGAGGTCGCGCTCGAGCGTAGCGAGGAGAGATCTTGGATACGGCTTAGGACCCATTAAAAACCGTTATATTGACTGTTGATAGACAATATAGCATTTTACGGAATGTATAACTCTCCTTCGCTGGACGATCTGCTGGACTTTCTCGCGCATGCTGGTGAGCAAGGGCTC
The DNA here is from genome assembly GCA_046596395.1 of Gemmatimonadaceae bacterium. Lineage (GTDB taxonomy): Bacteria > Gemmatimonadota > Gemmatimonadetes > Gemmatimonadales > Gemmatimonadaceae > AG11. Next base: position 4,113 of record JBKJMP010000266.1, on the reverse strand, counting down.
ATGCCGTTGGCGACGGCCAAGGCCCTCGCCGTAGCGTGCCGGAATGTATTCGGGGTTCTGGATGACGCAGAGCGGAGCGCACTGCCCGTAGCTGATCTGGACGCGGTCATCGAGCGATTCGCCACCGCGCGCGCGGAGGATTTCAACCCCGGCTCTCTCAAGGAGTATGGGCTGCGGACGAAGCGCGCGATCGAGCTCTACCTGCGCTGGCGTGAGAGTCCCGCCGACTTTTCGGTGAAGACGCGTGCGACCAAGGCCGCCCGAGTGAGGGAGCAGACTGCTCTCTCCGATTCGATCGCACGCTCAGATTCCCCCCGGGAATTTTCGCCAAGGACGACGAGTGGCTTTGGGAGCTTCCAGACTGCCTTCCCGCTTCGCCCCGACTATCTGGTGACGCTCGACAATATTCCCCGTGATCTCACCACGGCTGAGGCTGAGCGCCTTGCGCAGTTCGTCAGGCTGCTCGGCCCTGCTTGACGGCTCCGTAACGGTATGTAAAGCATTGTGATATGAACGTAAGCGGCTTATGATTCTCCATGGATGAGTCCGTGCGAGCGCATCTGGCCATGATCGGCCGGAAGGGTGGCATCAAGAGCCGGCGCAGCCTGGATCCGGACCAAGCAAGGTCAATGGTCCGGATTCGGGAGGCTCGGCGCGCCTATCGCCGATTCCATGCGAGCTGTTTCTGGTCATACCGCCGCGACCTTCCACTTGGCGCGGGCGATGTGCCGTGGGTTGCCGAGCAGTTGATGCGTCACGGTGACCGCGAGGCGTGGAATGTTGCGAACGGCCTATGCCGCTAACCGACCTTCAACCCGACGTGCTCGCGCTCGTCGGTGGCGTGCTACAGCCCAGGGATCGGTCGATCGCGCTGGATTGACCGTCACGCGCGGCGAGTCCCCCTCATGTCGCGCGGGCGAAGCTACTCGGCCGCCTCCTGTAGCGCGACGAGATCGAGCACGACGTACCTGCCCCCGCCCGTGGCCTCGATGATCCCGCGATCGCGCAACGTGCGCAGCCCGCGCACCACGAGCTCGCGCACCGTCCCGATCTCCTCGGCCGCCTGCTGTTGGGTGACGCCGAGTGTGAAGGCGCGCTTGCCGTTGCCGCGGGCGAGGATGAGTTGGGCAAGCCGAGCGAGCGTGGACTGCGCGGAGTTGCGGTCGAGCCGCTCGACGAGATGCCGGACGCGCGCAGCGAGCCGCTGGAGCAGTGCGAGTGCCAGTGCTGGTTCTGCACGCACCATGTCGAGTATGAGGCTGCGCTCGAGCGCGAGGCAGCGCGTCGGCTCAGCGCAGATCGCGGTGGCGGGATAGGTCGTGCCCTCGAAGAGTGGGACTTCGCCGATGCAGCCGCCCGCTGTCTCCTCGTGGATGACGATGGCGTTGCCGTCTCGTCCACGCAGGAGCCGCACGCGTCCCTCGAGGACGAGGTACATGCGGCCCGCGGCGGAGCCGGCGAGGTAGATGACGTCGTCGGTGGCGAAGGTGCGCTCGATGCCGCGGTCGAGCAGTAGGCGTCGCGTGCGCTCGGGCAGCGCGCCGCGGAGCCACGGGTGGTTGGCGTGTGAGACTACGGTCCCTGCGGCTGGTGGTGGTGTCATCCTATTCTTGCGTCGTCATCCTGAGCGCAGCGAAGGATCTGCGCCTTTACATTCTGACTCCACACGAGGGTAAGCAATGACCCCGAATCGGATGATGTGTTGCGTGGCGCTCGCTCTCACCATCGTCGCGACGCCCGCCTACGCGCAGGACTCCAGCCACGCCGCCATGCAGATGCGCGGCAAGATCGCCATGGGCGTGGACCAGTATACGTCGGTCCACAAGTTTGACGACCTGGCTGATGGCGGCCGCATCGAGCTCCAGCGCGACAGGGACGACTCCACGGGCACGCGCGTGATTCGCGAGCACTTGCGGTCGATTGCCGCGGCGTTCACCAAGGGCGACTTCAGCACGCCGGCGTTCGTCCACCTGCGTAACGTGCCTGGGACGACCGTGATGGAGGCGAGCCGGGCGAAGATTCGCTACGCAGTTCGCGATCTCCCGCGCGGTGGCGAGCTGCGCATCACCACAACCGACGCTGCAACGTTGAAGGCCGTGCACGCCTTCCTCGCGTTCCAGCGCAGCGATCACCGGGCGGGTGGCCACGAGATGCACCATCCGTAAAGGGCTCAAACGCATGGCGCAGTAATCGCAGTTTGGCTGGCGACTCGACGGGAGCTGCCCCATGCGAAGAACCCTGCCAACCGTGCTTTGTGCGACCGCCGTGTTAACGGCGGCGTTGGCGTGCGGTGACTCCAAGCCGGATCCGAGGCTCGACCTGTCCACCGACAGTACCCTCGCCCAGGACCTCGAGGCCGTTACCGACACGCTGTCCTACTCGGGCGCCGCCGACGTTGCCATGAGCGACATGCCGGACTCGACGCTCGCGCCGCCGACGAGCCGCCAGCCGACCACGCGAAGCTCGACTGCGCCGACGATGCGCGTGCAGCCGGCAGCCCCACGGATGACGCCGCCGCCCCGGGCGAACGATGCCGTACCGAGCATTCCAGTGAATGAGCCGCGCGTTACGGCATGCGAGTCCGCCACGACTGCCGAGCAACGCCGGTGCCTCATGAGCCACCTGGCCCGCTCCGACGCCGGACTCGATCGCACCTACCAGTCACTCATCGCCGAACTCAAGCGAGCGAGCGGCGCCGTTGGCGGCGGCGAGCCGCCCAGCGTGCTCCAGTTGCGCACCGCGCAGCGCGCGTGGTTGGTCTACCGAGACACCGAGTGCCGGCGCCGCAACCGGGGTCAGGAAGGCCCTCTATGGGCGCCGGTCCGCGCGCAGTGTCTCGGCGAGTTTTCCGGACGGCGCGAGGGAGACCTGCGCGACCAGCTCGCAGCCCTCCAGCGCCGTTAGCCCTATCGGCTGGCGATCTTGTCCGGCTTGCTCGCGTACTTCTGGAACCAGCTCCGCATGTAGAGCTGCGTGCGCAGGAAGTTGCTCGGCTTCGAGCTCGTGCCGTGCGCCTCCTCATTGAAGCGAATCATCGCCGTCGGGATCTTTCGCATCTTGAGCGCGCGATAGAATTGCTCCGTTTGCTCCATGGGCGTGCGCAGGTCGTTCACCCCGGTCATCAGCATCGTCGGCGTCGTGACGTTGCCCACGTACATCAGCGGCGACCGGCGCAGGTGCTCGCTCGGATCCTCCCAGGGCAGCTTCTCGAAGTTGTTGTACCAGCTCGCGCCATCCGTGGTGCCAACGAAGCTCACCCAGTTGATCACGGGACAGTTCGACGAGGCTGCCGCGAAGCGATTCGTGTGCCCGACGATCCACGCCGTCAGCACGCCGCCGCCGCTGCAGCCGTAGACGAACATGTTCCGCGTATCGACGTACCCACGCCCGATCACGGTGTCCACGCCCGCCATCAGGTCATCGTAATCCTTGCCGGGATACGCGTTCTTGATCGCGTTGCCGAACGCCGAGCCGTATCCCGTGCTGCCGCGCGGATTGGTGTAAAGGGATACGTATCCTCCCGATGCCTGGTCCTGTCGCGCGAAGCTGAACCCCACGTTGTACATCGCGTGCGGACCGCCGTGAATGTCGAGGATCAGCGGATACTTCTTGCTCGGATCGAAGTCCGCGGGCTTCACGATCCACCCCTGGATCCGCATCCCATCCTTCGACGTGTACCAGATCTCCTCGGTGGTCGCGAGCCGCTTGCCCATCAGCACGTCTTCGTTCACGGACGTGAGCCACTTCACGCTGTTCGGCGAGCTCACGTTCACCGCGACGACATCGGACGGACGCGACGACGTGCTCATCACGCCCACCGCCGTCCCATTCGCGTTGATCGACGTCACGCTCAATACCTGCTTGCCGCTCGTCACGGGCTTTACGTCACCCGCGAGCGTGGCGACGTACAGGTTCCTCGACCCCTCGTTCTCCGCATTGAAGTAGATCGCATTTCCGTTCGCTGCCCACCGCAGGTCCGATGGTCCGCGATCCCAGTTGGGCAGCAACACCTTGTGCCCCGTTCCATCGGACGACATCAGGTGCAGCTTCGCGTCGGTCCACGTGTTGCTCGTCGAGTCATAGCCCGTGTACGCGATCCATTTACCATCGGGC